>JAZNIQ010000272.1:0-73659 GCA_045577555.1 Candidatus Fimenecus sp. | reverse complement strand
AAGCAACGCCGAAGAGATTAAAAAATACAAAGAATTGCTCGACTGCGGCGCAATAACCAAAGAAGAATTTGAAAAAAAGAAAAAGCAGTTATTGGGATTATAAATACAAAAGAACTATGGTGAATTTAATCATCATAGTTCTTTTTATTTATTTTTTGTGCCGATATAGTTTTGCAAGGCCGCCTTCGGAGGTCTCTCTATAATGGCGAGATAAATCTTTACCCGTTTGATACATTGTTTCGACTATCAAATCAAAGGAGATTTTGCGACTACCCGATAAGAAGTTCGCAAGGCTCAGTGCATTTATGGCGCGCATTGCCGCAACGGCATTACGCTCGATACAAGGTATTTGCACAAGCCCGCAAACGGGGTCGCAGGTAAGCCCTAAATGGTGTTCCATTGCAACCTCGGCGGCATATTCTATTTGGTCGATACCCATCCCGAAAAGCTCTGCCAAAGCCGTTGCCGCCATTGAGCACGCTGTGCCAACCTCCGCCTGACAACCGCATTCGGCACCGCTTACCGAAGCATTTGTGGCAACTATATTACCTACCAGGCCTGACGTGGCTAACGCCCTTATAATTTCATCATCCGAAAAGCCGTTTTTCTCCTGCATATATTTAAGCACTGCGGGTACAACACCGCAAGAGCCACAGGTAGGCGCTGTTACAATAACACCGCAATCGGCATTTTGCTCGCTCACTGCAAACGCATAGGAGCAAACGATACGATTTTCTCGGGTTTGTGGGCTTTCATCAATGTGGCGTTGCGAAAACAAATACTGTGCCTTGCGCTCAACCTCAAGTCCACCCGGTAAAACACCGCGATTAACAAGTCCCGTTTTTATTGACTGGCACATTGTATGCCAAACCTCGCCCAAAAACGCTTTAAAATCGGGGTCCTCGTGCTCGAAAACATAATCGGAGAGGCGTATATTTCTCGATTTACAAATCTCGGCAATTTCGGTAAAGGTTTTTTCGGTATATACCTCGGTTTTTTTATGCTTTTCCTCTCCAAAACGCTCTATCTCGCCGCCACCAATAGATAAATAACGATCCCTTGCTATTTCTTTGCCGTTTTTATATGCTATAAAATCTATTGTATTTGGGTGCGGCAAAAATTGTGTTTCGGTATCAAATATAATTTCGCCTATCTTATCGGATAAAATATCTTTTACTGCACGATCGGTACCGTGGCCCTTACCTGTTTTTGCAAGCGAGCCGTAAAGAATTACATTGATTTTATCTGCCGATGCATTTTGCTCCAAAAAACTTTGGGCGGCAAAGGCGGGTCCCATTGTGTGTGAACTCGATGGTCCCTTCCCTATTTTATAAATATTACGAACCGATTTCATATTTTTCTCCATTAAGTAAACCGACTAAAAAATTAGTCGGTTTGCTTTTTTACTTTATTTCGCAACCGCCGATGGGGCGAATAAGCAGAATATAACAGCTGTCCTCGCCAAACACCTTTTCAATAACGGTTTTATAATCATCCAACATATCTGTAGGAATAAAGCACTGAATTGTACCCGCAAAGCCACCGCCGTGAACACGGTAAGCACCCTTGCCCGTGCCTTTAAAGAACTGCTCGGTTATTGCCAAAGCTAAAGCTATTCCCTGCTCGTACAAGTTTGATGTTGAATAAACATTTTGTAGATACTTAAAGGATGAGTTGCCCGACTCGTTAACAAGGCGTAAAAACTCATTGAAATCATCCTTTTTAAGTGCTTCTTTTTCAAGTTCAGCGCGATTATCTTCATTAAAGAAGTGGAGTGCTCGAAGCACTGCGCGGTCGCCATACTCTTCACGTAATTTTGCTATATTCTCAAAGAAATCTATCGGCTCAACATCACGCAAAAAGCCCTTACCGAAGAAATTACTGATATTGCGGCACTCAACCGTAATATCGGCATAATCTTGTGTCAAATTAGCGTGGTTACCGCCCGTATTTACTACACAAAGCGCATAGCCGTGCTCGGCTAAATCAAAGTCTACCTGCTCAACTACAGGGGCCTTCGGGTCCTTAAAATCAATGGCTGTAAAGCCACCGAGTGAGCTTGCCGACTGGTCAAGCAAGCCGCAGGGCTTACCAAAAAATACGCTCTCTGCCTTTTGGGCAATTTTAGCGATTTCAATGCGGTCAACTTGTCCGCCGTTAAACATACCGCTTAAAATATTGCCTATAAGCACCTCAAACGCGGCCGAAGAAGAAAGTCCCGAGCCCTTTAACACGTTAGAGGTTGTATAAGCATCGAATCCGCCTATTTCATAGCCGTTCGATTTGAAAATAGAACACATACCGCGAATAAGAGAAATTGCTCTGCCCGTTTCGGCATCATCAATTTCAAGGTTATCGAGATTTACTGTATCCATCTCATAGCCTGCCGATTTTATATGAACGATATTTTCAGTATTGGGAGATACCACGGCTATAACGTCCAAATCAACGCTACCCGCCAAAACTCTGCCGTGCTGATGGTCGGTATGGTTGCCGCCAACCTCGGTACGACCGGGGGCTGAGAACAAACGCATATCTTCCCTCACGCCATAAAGCTTTACAAACTCATCACAAGCGGCAGCGTAGCGCTCACGCGCCGCAAGAGTATCTTTATATAATTTCGAAAACATACCGTCATACTTTCCTGCTAATATGCTTTCCTTTAACTGATTAGTATTCATAATTACACCGCCAAAACTTATTATTTACTGATAATTCTTACTGTATCGCGTGCAATAGCGAGTTCTTCATTTGTGGGAATAACATAAACGTTAACCTTGGAATTAGCGGTGGAAATTTTGATTTCCTCGCCGCGTACTTTATTCGGTACGGGGTCAATTTCAATACCCATATATTCAAAATTCTTGCAAATATCAACGCGAAGCTCGGGGTTGTTCTCACCGATACCGCCCGCAAATACAATGCAGTCAACACCGTTCATTGCGGCAATGTAGGAACCGATAAACTTAACTATCTGATAACGCTGCATCTCAAGTGCCAAAGCGGCTTTTTCATTACCTGCGGCTGCGGCATCAACAAGGTCGCGGTTGTCGTTTGTAAGGCAAGAAATGCCGAGTGTACCCGATTTTTTATTGCAGATATTGTTGATATCATCGGGAGACAAATTTTCTTTCTTGGCAAGATAGGTAAGAACCGAGGGGTCCATAGTACCGCAACGTGTGCCCATCATAAAGCCATCAAGAGGAGTGAAGCCCATTGATGTATCAAAGCAAACTCCATCCTTAATAGCAGAAATTGAGCATCCGCTACCTAAATGACAAGTGATAATCTTAAGGTCTTTTTTGTCTTTGCCTTCCATAACTGCGGCGCGGTCGCTTACATACTTATGAGAAGTACCGTGCGCACCATATTTACGTATGCCGTACTTTTCGTAATACTCATAAGGCAAAGCATACATATAAGCACGGGGCTGTAAGGTCTGATGGAAGGATGTATCAAATACTACAACCTGCGGAATTTTATCGCCAAAGGTTTTAAGGCAAGCACGAATAGCCAATACGTGCGGCGGGTTGTGGAGCGGTGCTAACTCGCCAAGCTCCTCAATATCATCAATTACTTTAGGAGTTACAAGGCAAGAATCGCTGAAAATGCTACCACCTTGAACTATACGGTGGCCTATAGCCGTGATTTCATCAAAAGAATCCATAACCTTTGCATCACTTTTTGTGAGTGCATAAACAACGCTCTCGAAAGCTTCAGCGTGGGTAGGCATGGGCATTTCGGCCTCATATTTTTTGCCATCAGGTGTTTTATGTGTAATACTGCCGAGCGAGCCGTCAGTTGCGCCGATTCTATCACAAATACCTTTGCACACCAACGATTCATCCGACATATCAATTACTTGATACTTAAGTGTTGAACTACCTGCGTTTACTACGAAAATTTTCATTTCAATACCCCTCGTTTGTTAATAAAATATGTTGCATAAAGCCACGGCTTATGCTATTATTATATACGGAATTGGCAGACATTTACTGCTACATCATATAATACTTTATTTACACTTGTTTTTCAAGACTTATTTTATGAAAGGCGGACAAATTATGCAAAACATTGGTATTGTTGCGGAATTTAACCCTTTTCATAACGGTCATAAGCACTTAATTGATACGGTAAAGCAAAACGGCAACGCCATAATTTGTGTTATGAGCGGCAACTTTGTGCAGCGTGGAGATACTGCTATAACCGATAAATTTACACGTGCCAAAATGGCTGTGCTCGGCGGCGCCGATTTGGTTGTGGAACTGCCAACACCTTGGGCGATGTCAACCGCGCAAAATTTTGCTACGGGGGCTATCGGTATTTTAAATAATCTCGGCATTACCGACAAAATAGTATTTGGCAGTGAAAGTGGCGATATTGCCGCACTAAAGCAAACTGCCAGCATTATTAAAAGCGATGCTTTTAATAATAAAATCAACCGGCAAATAAGCAAAGTGTCATCCACCTTTGCCGTGGCAAGAAATGAAATTTTTGAAAAGGAATATCCCATACTCGCATCGGTTTTAAGGTCCCCTAACGATACGCTTGGAGTTGAGTATATTCTCGCGGCCGAGCGTGTAGGTTTTACGGGCGAAACCGATTGTGTTAAACGTATCGGCGCGGCACACGATTCGGCCTATACCGATATTACCGTTTCAGCTTCCCTCATACGCGAAAAAATTAAAAGCGGCGAGTTTGATGAAATAGCACAATTTATGCCCAAAAGTGCGGCAGAATTGCTTTACGGAGCACCTAAATCGGACATTAAAAAAATCGAAAATGCAATACTTTGCAAGCTCCGTATAGATTTTAGCGGAGATAAAATTCCCCTTTTGCCCGATATCAGCGAGGGTATAGAAAATCGCATTAAAAATGCTGTTTTAGCCGCCACGAGTTTAGAAGAACTTTTTGCGCTTGCTAAAACAAAAAGATATACCCTATCGCGCATACGTCGCCTTTGCTTATCAGCATTTTTGGGTATTGATAATGGCTTTTTTGGCAAAATACCGCCGTATATACGAGTTTTGGCTTTTAACAAGCGTGGTGAGGAGCTGTTGCGGCAGGCAAGCAAGTTTTCTTCTTCACCCATAATTACCAAAACAAATCAATTAGATTTATCGGATAATTTTACGCGCAAAGTATGGGAATGTGAGGTGCTATCAAGCGATATTTATGCACTAACATTAGATACCCCACAAAAATGCGGTAATGAATATTATCAAAAAATTATTAAAACATAAGGAGTGTTTTAAAATGGCAATAACAAGAGATTTTATTAAGTACAAGCACTATGGGGAATGTATCCGCCTATCTAACGGCGAGGTTGAGCTTGTTGTAAGCATCGGCTTTGGTCCGAGAATTTTGCGCTACGCTTATGTAGACGGTCCAAACATTCTGTGCAATAACGAGCAGCGTTTTCAGCCATCCACCTCTCCCGAGCTTGAAAAATACTTTGGCGAAGGTAAATATTTTAACCTCTACGGCGGCCACCGCTTGTGGACCTCTCCCGAGTATTATCCCGAAATGTATTATCCGGATAACGACCCTGTTGAATATGAGTGCTTCCCGAATGGTCTTATTTTAACCCCTCCCCCGCAGGAAGAAAACGGAATACAAATGCGTTGGCGCATAACTATGGCCGAGAGCGGCACAGGAGTTGAGATTGAGCACACCATAACAAACTTTGGCGAGCGTGTTAAGGAATTTGCCGCTTGGGCACTTTCTATTTGTGCCGAGGGCGGTACCGAGATTATTCCGCTTAACACCAACAACGTTCGTTTGCTGCCCAATGCGAGAATGATTATTTGGCCCTATACAGACCTTAGAACCAAGAACATCTATCTTGGTAAAAAATATGCAACCATCCGCCAGCCCAAAGAAGGTGCGCTGAAACTCGGCTTTGACCTTAGAACCGGCAAGATTTATTATTCACTTGAAGACTGCGTATTTATTAAAGAGTATGAACCCAACTATCCCGCAGGCAACTACCCTGATGGCGGTGCTTCGTACGAGACATATTCTTGCGCACAGTTTACCGAGCTTGAAACCTTGAGTGAGCTCAAAAAACTTTCCACAGGCCAATCTATTGTTCACACAGAAAAATGGTCGCTTGCTAAAAAGCCCTGCGATTTTGACCCCACTGATGATGACTCAATTGACAATTTTATAAGCAAACTCTAAAAAATTTAGCGGGAGTTTTAAACTCCCGCTTTTTTTATAAAAAACTTGACTTTTCCCCACTTTATTTATATAATTGTCTTGTTGCAAATTTAATATGCAGAGTTGTCCGAGTGGTCGAAGGTGCAGCACTCGAAACATAGTCGGGTCTGTCACACACCTATCTTTGAAACTCCGCTATTCATCGGCGTTTACGCCATGTGCTTATGCACTTTTGAAAACTCGCATCTCGCAGTTTTCTCGCAATTTGGTATTAAGGCGCAAGCCTATACAATTTTATATGGAGACGTATCGAAGTGGTCATAACGGGGCTGACTCGAAATCATACACTGTGGTTTTGAGTGACTACCTCAAAAGTGGCTTAAACACTGACTTTTTGAGTTCCTGTTTTGAACAACTGCGATTTTTTCTAACGACTTTTCTAACAACTTTGCACCCAATTTTCAAGTTTGCAATCGCTTTTGCGATGTAAATACATATGGAGACGTATCGAAGTGGTCATAACGAGCTCGACTCGAAATCGAGTTGCCCTAACGGGCACGTGGGTTCAAATCCCACCGTCTCCGCCAAGTAAAGCAGTAGGTTTTGCCTACTGCTTTTTACTTTGTAAGCTGCAGGTTGGTCTTCTCGTGAAGCTTCGACTTTTGTTCGATGTCATTGTAATCCCTGGACAGAAGGAATTCCAAAAATTGCTCTTTGGGAATTGCATAAGAATTTGCAATGAAGAATGTTTTAATAAACCCCTTTTTAATCCATCTTCGAACGCTTTCATTGGTGTATCCTGTAATTTGACAGATATCACCCGTTGATAACACGGGATTCTTATCGCTTAAAAGATTCTCATAATATGCCTTTGCTTTTTTACGGTCAAGGTTATTATACATAATATTCTTATTAACCTTTTTTACGGGTGTCGAAGGGAGGGTGGAATAATCAACCTCCACATTGGAATCTATGAATTCCTGCACATCAGACATCTTGATTTGATATCTTCGAGTCTTCTTCCCCGTATCAACACAAGGAATGTAACCATTGTCCAACAAAAACTTTGCTCGTCGTTTGCTGATGTGAAGAATCTTATACAACTGCTCCTTAGTAATAATTTCTTCATTAGGTGTCATATTGTATCTACTCCTTTCAAAATTTCCGACAATTGCTGTCGGTGTTTTTCTGGTTTCTTGATTTTGCCAATATGGCGCTGACTTGACATATATCGAATTAGGTCGTTTTTAGTAACATATTTTCTCCGTTTGATTTCTATACAACTTAAATCGCCGGAAAGAGTCCACCGATGAACGACCTTAGGGTTATAGCCCGAAATCTTTGCTACATCAGACATAGCAAGGACATCGGGTTCTTCTTTTAGCAAAGATTCGTAATAGCACTTTGCAACATCAGCATCGATTGAATAATACTGTCTTGTTCGCTCTTTTCGTTCTGAGCGAGTGAGATTGCCTCTATACATATTTACGCCTCCGTATCTGCTAATCCACAAGCAACTAAACTTGCTCTTTCACTTAATTCATCGTCGATAACGGTGTATACCTTGTCAAACCACTTCGAATGCTCGATGGTCTTACCCGTGGCAATAGCATCGTCAATGGTAAGGTGACCATAATACTTAATTGTTGTTTCGATGGTTGCGTGACCGAGCCACTGCTGCACCAATGCCAAAGATACTTTGCCAAGTTGAATCATATGAGTAGCGAAAGTGTGGCGCATATCGTGGTATCTTACCTTGCGGATTCCCATCTTTTTCAGCATTACACCGAAGTGGTCGGAAACATAGTCGGGTCTAATAATTGTACCATTGGGATGAACACAAACAAAATCTTCAAAACGTGTATCATACCCCTTGCCAAATAACACTTTATTGGTTTCAATCATCTGCTTCTGTTTTTGGAGTAGGTCAAACAGGTAATCACTGTAGATAGGAAGTTTTCTGCGACTTGTTTTGTTCTTTACTGTTCTCTGAAAAACAACAAAAGATTTATCGACTTTCTTTTGCCAAATTACACCTTTATATCGCTTGTCATTAGGCAAAATTTCCGTCTTGCTTTCGATGATGCTGCGGTTAATAAAAATGGTTCGATTTTCAAAATCTATCGCTGACCAACGAAGTCCCAAAACTTCGGAACGGCGCATACCAAAAAACAATGCCAATTGAACAACGATGTTTACGGGGTCGTACTTATCGTTTAACTTTTCTGCGAGAACCACACTCTCATCAAATTTAAGAGGGTCGCACTCAAATTCTTCAACAGAAATCTCATCAATGAAATCAAGAGGATTCTCTGGGATAATTCGAGCCTTGTATGCTTTCTGTAAAGGCTTGCTAATCAAAGACTTATATCGTTTCATCGTTGTTCCTTTCAAGCCAACACTCCTGCAATACTCAAAAAATTCATCTAAAACATCTGCCGTAACATCTTTTAATGAATACTGGTGTAATTCCTTGAAATAGGTTTTCAGTTTGGCGTTCGCAATACCCATATATGAATCGTAAGTTCCCAACTTACAATCGTTAGTATGAGTATTTAGATAATGTACAACATAGTCATAAAAGTTCATATTTGCTGTGTTGTATTTTTTGAGTTCCTGCGGGGTCATATGCTTAACTTCATCTATCTTTACGAGATGATTGTACAACTCAACATCCAACTTATTAAGCATTTCGTACAACTCAATTTTAGCATCAGTAGAAGTCATCTTACCGTTTTCAGTTTTTCTTCCTACAGGTGCGATTTTCTTCATAAACTGAACTCGTTCGCCTTTATTGATGTCATAATGTCGAATGCAGGCATAGTAGGTTCCGTTCTTTTCATGAACGGAACCGGTTGCAGGTTTTTGTCCGAGTTCTGCAAGTTTCTTTCTCATGCAACAACACCCCCACTCAAATAATTTTCAACCGCCAGTTTGGGAATGCGGTATGTATTCCCAATGTTTACAGCATAAATAGTACCTTCACGGATAAGTTTGTAAGCGGCATATTCACCTATGGAAAGAATCTGTTGAAGGTCAACTACTGTCAAAACATCAGGATACTTCTTGATGCTCTTATGCGCTCTGGTTTTTATCGCTTCTGCTTTTGTCATTTAAAACATCTCCTTAATTGATTATTTACACTTGTGCGGTGACAAGTGTATGTAGGTTTTAAATTCCGGTAATATTTCTGCATTTATCAATTAAGGAAACTGCTCTGGCGGGCAGGTTGTCCACCCGCCAGATACAAGTTAGTTAATTTCGTTAGTCGGCTTCATAAATACCCATTTTGATTCTTCTTCGGCAAAGAAATTTGCATCATCATTGTTTTTAAAAACACCAGTTATGCTAATTTCCTCGCAAAGATAATACAACGCTAAAAGTATTTCATTTGATAGCAGTGTATCGCCTTTGTAGGAATTGAGTGCTTGCAACGCACTGGATATTAAGCGTTGCATATATTCAACAAAAGGATTTATAGGTCTTTCAACTTCATATATACATTCTGCGTAGTAATATAGTTCTTTCTTTATGTAAAAAGCATTTTGGGTGATATATTGTTCGTAACTAGAATCATCTGCAAGTATCTCAACACCAAGCATTCCTTCGTTACTCAACGATTTATCAGTAGAATAGCGAATAATTAACTCCATTGGTATTTGCTCGCGGCTTAAAAGACTGCTACTATTCAATCTTAAAAACAGGGTTAACGCTTCCATAAAACGAACCATCGATTCAACTGTTTTTTCAATATCATTAATTTTGATAAATGAAGCGTATAAAATAGACATTATATCATTGTATTTTTCAATAATGTCCTCATCCTTAAAAATATCGTTAATGTTTCTATCGTTAATTTTTATCATTTGAAATTATTCCCTTCATATGTAATATTTTTGTTGTATAAATTAATATTTTGTTTGATTTCATTTTTGTCTCAGTCGAGAGGGAAATGATGATGTGCTTTGTAAAATAATTCGTTCAATGAGAGCTGTATTGCTTTATTGAATTCATCTGACATAAGTGTATCTAAATTTCCCATGAAATCGTATGCACAATCTTTATCAGCTTTAATTAGTTCGTTGATTCGCTTTGCAAAATCTGATTTCATTTTCACCTTAATCTCAGCAAAAACTGTCTTTGTTTTTTTGTCATAAATATCAATGCAAAAAACATTTTCCTTTACAATTTCTTCGGAAAAATCATCCCATTTTAACCAAGCAAAGGCCCCAACATTATTGCCTGCTTTAAAGAGAAGAAACTTAATGGTTTTAGCGTCCCATACGCTTACTTTTATGTAACTTTGAGTAATAGTGTCTAAAAGTTCTTCTGTGGGATTTTCCGTCAATAACAATAGTCGTAATTTTCCATTGATTATTTCAACTACGGCGTCCATAGTTTTCTTCTCGGAATCTTTGTCAATTTGTTTGTTTATGATTAAAGCCATTATAATCGCTCCTTTATTAATATGAATCTTTATAATAGTAAAATTTATATGTAACCCTGCTTGACAAGCAGAGTCCTTTGGGTTACCAGGTTCTGACAAGCCCTTTGGCAAGGGTTGTCCTAACACCTATTGCTCCAAACTCGGAGCCGAATGGGTCATCTCGATTAACGACATAGACAACAGGTTCACCTGCCTTAATTAGTTGGCGGTCAATTTCCCATTCGTTTTTGTTGTTGCTAACATAAAGATATGAGTCCATCGTTCCAATCGAAGTAAATGTTCTGATGACGTGATATACTTTGGCATTATGCTCTGATTCCCAAGCTCTAATCTCGGCAAGTTCTTCGTCACTTACCCAAAACAAAGCGCCAAGGGGCGGGTCACTTCTGGTAATATAACCCCAGTTTGCATATTGCTCAATGGTTTCATCATAGATATCAAGCAACTTCATTCGCTCGATAGCCTCAATGTCTTTTTCGTCAAAGTCCTTTTTCGTTATCATCACCCCTTTCGATAATCTACGGGTGGATGGATTGCATCCACCCGGCAAAAAATGATTAAAAAATTAATAAGTAGCAAAACGAGATTTTTGCTTCTTATTAGATTTACTTGAAGGATTATGTATGACCACTCTCAATGTACATCCATTAATTGGATTGTACTCGTGAATCATGCAAGAGTTTGCGTGTGAATGCCAAACCATCACTGTGCGTTTATAACCACGTTTCGTTTGATTAGCAATATGCGCACCATTAGTTTTCTCTTTTGTTATCATTGTGTTTTCTCCTTTTCTTCGTTGTTAATGAATTGCAAGATGATGCTACCAGGCGCCCCAGAAGAAAATTGTTTCAGTTTCAAAGTCAGTCGTTTTGAACAACTTTCGAAGTGCTCGTGCGGTGGATTTGATTTCTTTCAAAAACCAATCATCATATTCGAGATAATTCTTAAAATAGTCATCATTCGGTGAACCTGGAAGCCCAAGTATTTCATGACACGCTTCAGCGTTCGGACTACCATCCGAATTGACGCCACTACGAAGAATCTCTTTGCATGCATCCAAAAGCTCCAGAAGTTTTTTCTCGGTCATTTCCATACAAGGAATATCTCCTCGTATTTGAGTGTTGTTTCGAATAAACCACTCGGCGATTGGATACACACTATACCAATCATACATTCTCTTAATAAAAGAGTTTTCACCGTTTTTTTCGCCAATCCAAGGACCGTGGAAAGCCTCGTAAAGTTCATCCTCAAATCCCGATTCATTTTTGCGGTCGAAAAATGACTTAGGACATTTCAAAAGATACATACTTACTCCCATAATGATGCACCTCTCTGATTATCAACTTCAAAAAACTCTGAAACTGCGAAAAGTTCTGGATTGGTCTCGTAGCGTTCTTTTAACTTGTTTATGTAAAGCGTTTCATCTGGTTGACCATCACGCCACAACTCTCCACCGTCAATTCTAATTTTTTGAACAGTGCCGTTTTCCAATAACCAAATAGTTACGAAGCGAGTCCCATTTACCCTGAGGTTTTCTATTTCGTCTGAATTGAAATAAAAAGTCGCTTCAATTTCCAATCCCGTACAATAGCTTTCTGGGTCATACTCATTAAACGGTTTATGACTCCAAGGATAAAATACAAGCTCACTAAACTTGTTAGTATATAGTTGTCTTGCAATTTCGTGAATGCTTCCATCAGAGGTGGATATGATACTGCGAATTTTTTCTTCGCCAATGTTATCGATGATTGCTAATACATCATCGAATGTAGTCTTCTCTTTTTGGGAGAAGTTTTGTGCTTTACTCATTATGTAAAACCTCCATTTCTTTTAAATTTAATTCAACAGTAGTTGTTTTGGTTTCTGCAGAAAAGCCATATGATATGAATAACCCAAGGATATATTTCTTTGTGTTTTTCAAATCTTTCAACCATATCGAGTGATTAGAGTATACTACACAAACTCGAATTTGTCAAGACCTTTTTGTAAAATATTTCAACCATATATTGACATCGAGCAAAATATAGTGTATACTTACCATATCAAAACGATTAAAAGGGAGGTCGTGTAATGCGATATATTTATACATGTATTTCTGGAAATCGTATGAAAACGATGGAGGAAGCACAACAAACAAGAAAATATAAAAAGGCTATGGAATTAGCAAAAATTTTTGAAGTAGATGAGGTTATAATTGATATCTGTTCTACTTGGAACCGTGAAAAACCCAATTTTAAATCAATACTATCTCAACCGGAAAATGTTATTATTGTATCTGATGTATCGGCACTTGGAAAAAAAGATGAACTCGCTGAAAGCTATATGCAAATAATTGATTCTAAAAACGAATTGCTTATTTGCTATTTCAACGATTGTAACGTTTTAACTGTTAATGAAATTTCGACAGTAGATATTGAATTTAATAAAAAGACCGATGTACCTATCGAAAAGAATATTGAAATACTCAATAATATTTCTTCGACACAATACAAAAAAGATGGTTGGCAAATGGTCGATAAAGCAAGTGTTGAAGCATATTGGCAACACGAGCGCGGCGAAAAAAGTATGGCTGAGGTGCTTAAAGAACTCGGAATTAGTCGCAATACTTTTTTAAAGCGAGTTGCCGAATACATACACACAGATGCATGGGTGGATAGAATTGCCAAAGAAGATGAAGAATTTGGTATCAGTAACATTGCCGCAAGAATCGGAGAAGTTACTGAAAATGGAATTAAAATGTATAATTTCAAAATAGAACATCCACGAGAATATGCTTATCTTCCTCTAAACGAAATTGGTAGAGAAGCAGGCATTGAATTGGAGATGTATGAAAAAGCACAAGAGTTAAGAGCTTCCGAAGATGAAGAAGAAATTGAGGAAGGCAATAAACTCTTTGACAGATGGTGGGCTATCATCTTCCAGTCTCATCGAGAAATGTTGAAATATGAAAAGTATCAACGCAACTTGAAATATCGTAAATAAGATTCAAAAAAATCGCTATACAACCTCAAAAGTTGTATAGCGATTACGTTTATATGAAAAAAATTCAAAACTTCATCTATGAATATTACAAAAATCAAAACACATGCCGAAAAGACCATGTACCATTTAGTATTTTAAAAAATGGATTATTACATGGTCTGATTTTTGTTTTTCCGTCCTCTTTTCGTAACTCTTAAAATAGAAGATGAAAAATAAAATATATATGTTATCCGCAAATGCGCTATGAAGAGTCTTTTATCTCTATAGTTCGTTCCCAACTGGAGACGGTTGGGATTATATTTGTTATATAGTAGATAATATTTTTGCATATATTTGCTTCCTTTCTGCTCAGACATTCTCTGAACAATAATAACGTTCGTTCTAATATTTCTTCATTGTGTTCAAGTTCTTGTTGCTTTTCGGTGCTGATAACAGCACCGGCGGTTAATGTTTGATTTTTGATGATTTCAGGGGAATCAAACGGAAATGGACAGATATCATAATCGTATATCTTATTAAGTAGTCCTATCGCCTTACTGCGCTTCTTGTTATCACCAGAAATGAATCTATTTAATAATTGAATGTTTTTGGTAATCGTTGAGGTTCTCATTCGTTGATTTTCAGTTTCCATTACTTCGGCAGCAACCACTTCGAAATCCTTGTGGTCAATAACTGTTCCAGACAACTTAAATCTGTTTATAGCATCGTTATAATATTGAACCCATTTTGCTGGATACTTGAGTATAGTTGCCGTCACTTGTTTTCCAAGCAATTTTCTTCTAAAACTTTTTCTTCCCTGAATTTCTACTCTAAGTGTAGGTGGTAAGGTTGCTCTTATATGTTTGGGGATATGTGGGTCATAGTTTTTTATATATGCATTAAAAGTAAGTCCTGATTTAAAATATCTGCGCTCTCCTGTATCTTCTTGTGGTGCTCTCTTGTATTTTCCGATAGTAGGTTGCTTTTGTAACCAAGCGATAACTTTCTTACAATCATCCATTGACATCATAATTACCGATTTATATACGTCAAAACGAGATACGATTCCTTCTTCAAAGCATAAAGGTATCTTCGTGGCCTGATATACCGCTTGCTCAATTTGTTCTTTAACATAATCGTATTGGTCGTTGGTGTATTCATAGCAATTGAATTTGTTAGCAATTCTACTTGCGCTGAATGATACCGATACCATTGAACAACAAGGAGTATAATTAACTGTGGCTCCGTCTTTCATAAACTTCACAAAATGGTCATACGGAACTGTCTCTGAAGCCGGTTCGTATTTCCAATCATTTAGCACCAAATCATAAATGCTATACCAGTTCAACGTAACGGTATCGACCGATAAATCACAGGGTACATAGTGTGCCATAACATCACCTCACTTTGATTTTGTTTTTTAAAAAAATTAAAAGGCTTTCAAAATAATTTCAAGTTTTTAAATATATGAAAAACAAAGTAAATTTTCGCAATGCGAATTTCTTGTTTCAAAAAAGTGAAATACTTGATTTAAAAAATATTTCATGTCAATATTTTGATATAAAATAAATTTTTCGAGGTGATATGAATGGAACCATTAAATAAAATTTTAGATGAAAGTAATGTGTTTACTCTCGCAGTATATAACGGTGAATTCAGAGATTTATTAGAGATGCTTCTTCAACAATATAAAGAAGGATTAAAGGTTGTACGAACCAGTAACGAGCTTCGCTTTGGTTGTGCATATTTAACTGCTGTATTGAATTACCGAGCCGGCAATTACAAGAGCATTACAAAAGAAATTAGTAAAACATTATCCATCTCTTTAACAAGTGCATACGCTTATAAGAATCAAGTGATTGAAACTATTAACGATGCCTTGCGAGATGGTGGATATTTGTCCGTTGCTTTTTAAGAAAGGAGTGGTCTGAATGGTAAAATTAAGAGTGTCGGGAACGCCCGAAGATGTACATAAATTTGATAAGATAATTAGTCTTTTTGAGAAATTTTTTATTAAAAGAAAGTCCAAAGAATACAAACGCAAGTACCGTTACAATGATGAGATTTCTATTTATTTTGACATTGACATAACCGAATAACCCAAAGAAGCACCGCCGGCAATCGGCAGTGCTTCTTTATGCTTATAGGTTAAATTGTATTTTTTAAAAAATACAATTACGATTTAATCGTTTTTAAAATCGTTTGCCCCATGTATTACCAACTTAGAAAACGGGGCCATTTTTTATGCTACGGACTCAGCAAAACCTATGGATATCGACGTATTATCGTTTCTATATTTACCACAATCGTTTACAAAATTTCATTTTAAACACAATCGACTATTTTAAGAATCACGAAGTAAAGGATGTCGGTTGGACAGAAAGGCCTTGACTTTTGGGGTATATACGCGCTAACATGAGACTCCAAAAATAGAAAGGAGAATTCTTATGAACATTAAAAATTCTTTGTTTGACTGTCTTGTTGAGAACGCAATTAAAGTTCTTGACCTACCAACCAACCTCCCAGCGTTTCACAATTCCAAGTATAAGTTTTTTGCAGTATTTTACTGTGGACAACTTTTAGTTGACACCTACAATTTAAAAGGCGACTACTTTAAAGTGCCTGATACAATTCTAAAAAATGCTTATGCTTCAGGAGTATTTGCACGGTTCTTATTGGAATGTATGAGCGATGGTGATGAATGTGAAAACGTGCAAAATACTATCAAAATAATTACCAGCAACACATTTCACAATGAAGAAAAAATGATTGGTCTTTTGCTTGATGCGGGTGGCGATAAACTAAACACGCTTTACACATCTTCGCGCGATTTAATCATTCATGAATCAATCTGTCTTACCCATCAAATGAATAGTGAAATAAAGATGGATGGACGGTTGGACGAAATAATGACGACTTTGTATGCGGTGTTCCTGATAGGAGCACACACTGATATTCTGAAAGATGTTAAGATGTAAAAACAAGGTGACGGTTAATTCCGTCACCTGTTTTTTATGGGTTATTATTGAGAATCCAATACTTCTTTAATTTTCTCTGCAATAGCACAGATAACTGGTACGGATACGGAATTACCCATCTGTTTATAAAGGTGGGTGTCGGCAACTGGAAGAATAAAGTCATCACCAAATCCTTGTAGTCTTGCCATCTCTCTTGGTGTTAGAACTCGAAGACCCTTATCGTTGATTTTGCCCTTGTTTTTAACATTGGAAAAATCTTTCTGGCGTTCGTCAATAATAAGATTCTTTTCTCTTCCAGAACCGCCACAAACGAGCGTGTTAGATACACCGTCCCAACTTAAAACCTCATATCCGAAACCGTGTCCTTTTTCTTCATGGCGTCTGCGGTGTTCTATTAAGCAGTTAAGATACTGTTCAGAGAGATAATATTTTCCATCAACAGGAGTCTCTTCGATAATGTCACGAAGACGTTTGCTGCTATCTGTATACTTTGGGAATTCAAAGTCAGAAGAATCTATATCATTTCGGAATGCGACAATATAAATACGTTCACGCTGTTGCGGTACACCAAAATTCCTGCTATTAAGAACTTTCTCATATAACGTATAACCTAATTCCTCGAATGTGTTCTTGATAACCTGATAAGTTTTTCCTTTGTCATGTTTAAGAAGTCCTTTGACATTTTCGCAGAAAATAACTTTAGGTTTGTGCTCTTTACAAATGCGAGCAACATCGTAGAACAAAGTTCCTCTTGTGTCTTCAAATCCGAGTCTCTTTCCAGCAACGGAAAATGCTTGACAAGGAAACCCTGCAAGACAGATGTCAAACTCTGGAACGCTCTCTGCGGGGATTTGAGTAATGTCACCAGCGATGGATACATCTGTTCCAAAATTCGCTTTATAAGTTTCCTGTGCCTTCGCATCAATCTCGCTAACAAAGACAGTTTTAATTTCGTTTCCAAATGCTTGTTCAAATCCTAAACGGATACCACCGATACCAGCAAATAAATCGATGAATTTTAATGTTGAGATATGCATAATTGCATACCTCCTTTCGTCAAAATTTTCCGGTTGTACCGGAATTGACGAAAGTTTTCACTACAGCTAAAAAAATTTCAAGTATTGTTTTTGGGGATTGAAAGCGGCAAAAAGAAAAATACCGCAGGTTATAAAACCCACGGCATTTTCTATCCCAAAATTTCAACTTATATGGAGAAATGTGCGTTTGCACATTGTAAAGTTAGCGCAATTATTGTTGAATTTCAAGTATAGTTCTGCTGACTTAAAAAAGATAACGAGCCCTGTTTGAGCTCGCCGTCTTCATTGCCAATTAAATATTAAAAAAGAGGAATTAAAATGAAAAAAGTACACCTACAGTAAATTCTTACTGTATATATAGCATAGATTCATTTGAAAAATTAATCAAGAAATATAATAAGCAAAACCACCGGACTCGGTTCCGATGGTTTTGCTGCTTTTAGGCCATTCCAACTTGAATTAGTAATGCTTTTTCAATCTGCTTCATCACCTCTGAGTTCTCATCAATTTCACATATGAAATCACAGAGTGACTCTTTCGAATAATTGCAAACATTTTCGCACATCGCAATCGATTCACGACTCACCCCACAATCTGTATGTATGGTTACATGCGTCGGCAAGGTATTTTTTCCCAGTTTCGATGTCAACGGAATTCCGGTGATGCATCTTGAGAAAAAATTATTGCGATTGTTTGAGATAATAAGCACGGGACGGCGTGAATGGTACACGCTGCCTGCTGTTTTGGGAATGTCGCAGTAATAGATTTGGCCTCTTTTTATTTGTGTGTTTTTCATGATAATTCCTCCAAAAAATTAAATATTGAAATAAGGTACTATCATGAATCTCGCGTATTTTTGTTTTTAAATCAAGAAATTCGATTGACAAGATTGACTATTCCTTCACAAAATATTTTGAGGAATAATATTTGAATTTTTTGAAAACTCCTATTGCTATTATTCCCGAAATGTGATATACTGTATTCTGTTATAATGTAATCATTTTAGGAGGATTCCGAATGAACTATATTAAAGTATCTGAAGCTGCCGAAAAATGGGGCATTTCTGCTCGCAGAGCCCGTATTTTATGTGCCGAAGGCAAGGTTGAAGGTGTAATTCGCAAGGGCAAATTATATATGGTTCCCGAAAATGCACTTAAACCCCTTGACGGTCGCCGTAGCAAGAACAACGTAATAATGGAAGTTGATTATAAAAAAGAAAAACTCGCCGCCATGCGCCCCCTCACTGCCGGTGAAGTAGAACGTCTGCGCGACGAATTTATGGTTGAGTTCACATACAACTCCAATGCGATTGAAGGAAACACTCTTACTCTAAAAGAGACTGCTATGGCACTGGAAGGTATGACTATTGATAAGAAACCTCTCAAAGACCATCTGGAAGCAGTTGGTCATCGTGATGCATTCCTTTATGTTCAAGATATTGCTAAAAAGGATATGCCCCTGTCTGAGAGTGTAATTAAAAATATCCATGCTCTGGTTCTGATGAATCGCCCTGAAGATAAAGGTGTTTATCGTAGAATTCCCGTTCGCATAATGGGTGCTTTCACAGAGCCAGTGCAACCGTATCTGATTGAACCCAAAATGGCAGAGCTTCTTGCCATCGACAACGAGCGAAAAGGTGTTCTTCACGATATCGAGCGTGTTGCTCGTTTCCATTTGGAATTTGAAGGCATCCATCCGTTTATTGACGGTAACGGTCGTACAGGTCGTCTTTTGATGAATCTTGAACTTATCAAGTGCGGTTATCCGCCCATTAACGTAAAATTTGCAGACCGTAAGCGCTATTACGATGCATTCGATGCCTATTACAAAGATGGCAACCCGAACAAGATGATAGATATGATTGCCCAATATGTAAACGAACGCCTTGGCGAGTATTTGGCAGTATTGGAGGTATAATTAATGACCGATAGAGAACTTAAAACATTAAAAGAAAATCTGTGGCACGCTGCCGACGTTCTTCGTGCAGGTGCTCATCTTGCCGCCAATAAATACGGTCAGCCTATCTTGGGTCTTATCTTCCTTCGCTATGCTGATATTCTCTTCAAGCAACACAAGGATGAAATCGAAGCAGAATATAACCGCACCAAGGGTGGCAGAGCCGAAAAGACTATTAAAGAAATCTCCATCGAGAAGTGCGGTTTCTACCTCCCTGAAAAGGCATATTACGATTATATAAACAATGCTCCCGATGATGCTAACAAGGCAATCATCGTAAAAGAAGCAATGGAAGCTATTGAGGACGAGAACCCCAAAATGTCCGGTGTGCTTCCCAAAGAGGTTTATGCGCAACTCGTTCCCGAAGAAGAACCGGAACTGCTCTCTAACATTGTTCGTATTTTTAAGGATATTCCCGAAAACTGCACCATTGATATCTTTGGTGAAATTTATGAATACTTCCTTGGCAACTTCGCATTGTCCGAAGGTAAAGACGGTGGCGCATTCTATACGCCTGCTACCGTTGTTCGTTATATGGTAAATGTTCTTAACCCCGAATGTGGTGATAAGAAGTTCTTAGACCCTGCTTGTGGTTCAGGCGGTATGTTCGTTCAGGCTGCACGTTATATGCACGAGCATAATGCAAGCGCCGAAGAACAGATGAAATTCCGTTGCTACGGTGTTGAAAAAGAACCCGATACCGTAAAGTTGGCAAAGATGAATCTTCTCCTCAACAATGTTCGTGGTGAGATTACCGAAGCAAACTCTTTCTATTCTGACCCCTACGATGCTTTTGGTTCTTTTGACTATGTTATGGCAAACCCTCCCTTCAACGTAGATGAGGTTGTTGTAGAAAAGGTTATCGACGATGCTCGTTTCAATACCTATGGTGTGCCCAGAAATAAGACCAAGAGTGGAAAGAAAGACTCTGATAAGAAAGAAACCGTACCCAATGCAAACTACCTTTGGATTGGATATTTTGCCTCTGCTTTGAACGATAATGGCCGTGCTGCACTTGTTATGGCAAACTCTGCATCCGATGCTTCGGGTTCCGAATATGAAATCAGAAAGAAACTGATTGAAGAAGGTGTTATCTCTCAGATGGTAACGCTTCCTTCCAATATGTTCACTTCGGTTACTCTCCCTGCGACCCTTTGGTTCTTTGACAAGACCAAACCGCAGACCGATAAAAAGGATACCATCCTCTTTATCGATGCCCGCAACGTGTTCACTCAGGTTGACCGAGCACACCGAAAATTCTCTGACGAGCAGATTAAGAATTTAGGTATTATTACGAGACTCTACAACGGTGACAAGCAATCATTTATAGACCTTGTGGATGAATATAAAGCAACAGTACAAACCTTGTTTAATGAGTACATTTCTTTAAAAAATGATTTTGCAATCAAGGTTAGCAAACTTGCTACAGCTGTTAATAACAGATGCGCTGAAGTATTTAATGATGATGGCTATAAATCCGAAGAAAAACCTGCGGATTATATGGGATATGACTCCTTCAAACACGATGATTTTATTGCTGCTATATCTACTACAACAAACGTTCAGGCGCAAAGGTCTTTGTTTGCAAAAGATGTTGAAGAATTATGGGAGCAGTTGCACCTTGTAGAAAGAGGGATTCATCATAATTTAGATGATGAACCTAAATTACACAAGACCGCATTTGAATACTTTGATTTGCATAAGGAAATCAAAGATATTGCAGATGATATTCTTTATTTCATCGATAACATTCTTTGGCTCATTGAACGTTTCCCTGATGGCGAATACAGAGATGTAATCGGTCTTTGCAAAGCTGCATCCCTTAAAGGTGAAGATGGCATTGAAGACCAAGACTATTCTCTTAATGCCGGTAGATACGTTGGTGTTGTCATCGAAGATGACGGAATGACCGAAGAAGAGTTCAAGTCCGAGATGCTTTCACTCAATGAAGTTCTTTCAACCCTTAATGAAGAAGCATACTCTTTGGCAACAAAGATTAATAATAATTTGAAAGATTTGTTGGGAGAGTAATTTATGGAATATGTAAGATTTGGTGAACTCTATTCCATCCCTTCATCAAACGGTGTGTCTCGTCCAAGTGCTGTTCGTGGCGCAGGATATAAAATGATTAACATGGGCGAACTTTTCGCTAACGATATCATTAGCGATATGCCTATGGAACGAGTTCAACTTTCTCAAAAAGAGAAGGAAAAATTTCTTGTTCAAGAAAACGATTTGTTATTTGCGAGACAATCACTTGTGGCAGAAGGTGCCGGAAAGTGTTCTATTGTTAAACAATTAGGCGAGGAAACAACCTTTGAATCTCATCTTATAAGAGTCAGATTAAACGAAGAAATTTGTAACCCTTGGTTTTACTACTATCTTTTTCAACTTCCTTATAACCCAGTAAAAACAATCATTAATCAGTGTGCACAAGCCGGAATTCGTGGAAAAGAATTAGTTAAAATAAAGGTTCCTCTTCCGAGCATTGAAATCCAGAACAAAATCGCCAATGTTCTTTCCTCATACGATGAACTCATCGAAAACAACAACAAGCGTATTAAGTTGTTGGAGCAGATGGCAGAGAATCTTTACAAAGAATGGTTCGTCCGTTTCCGTTTCCCTGGCTATGAAAACGCAGAATTTGATAATGGTATTCCCAAAGGTTGGGAAATTTATCAAGCACAAAATCTTTTCGATATTACCATTGGTAGAACTCCTGATAGAAAGCAATTTGATTATTTCACAACCAATAAAGACGATGCTTTGTGGGTTTCAATTTCCGATATGAAAGACAACATGTTTGTAACAAAATCTTCGGAATATTTAACTGATGAAGCAATCAAAAAGGTAAATATGCCAATGGTTGAAGAAGATACAGTTTTACTTAGTTTTAAATTATCTGTTGGTCGTGTATCTATCACAACAAAACAATCTTGCACAAATGAAGCAATAGCACACTTTAAAACTAATGACAAGGAGTTATTAGAATATACTTACCTATATTTGAAGCTCTTCAATTATCAAAATTTAGGCAACACCTCTGCAATAGGAAATGCGGTCAACTCGACTATTATTAAGAAAATGAAATTCTTACTACCTAATCGTGAGTTGATTCAGGAATTCCATAATTGTACAAAAGATATCTTTGCTCAAATTAAGAATGTTATGAACGAAAACGAAAACCTTATCAAACAGCGTGACCTATTATTACCGCGCTTAATGAGTGGCAAATTGGAGGTGTAGGTGTGAGCGACACAAAAACCTTTACAATAGATATCCCGTTAGATGAAGATGGATATTTAGAAATGGAATGTGATTTTTGTAAGAACAGATTTATGTTGCATAAGGATACTTACGAAAATGAAGAACATCTGCACTTCTTCTGTCCTATCTGCGGTCTCCCCAATGACACCAACACCTTCTTTTGCACCGAGGTTTTAGAAAAAATGCAACAAGTCGCTGCAAACTATGCTCTGGCACAAATTGATGCGATGCTTGATAAAAGTTTCAAAGGACTTAATAAAAGCAAATTTATAAAAGTTACAACCAAAAAATCAAAACCAGAACCGGAAAAAGAACTGTTTGAACCGTCAAAAGTTTATGAGTTGGTAAAGATGGATTGTTGTAATGTGAATGTAAAAACTCAAAACTTTGATAAAGAAATAGGAATATACTGTCCTATCTGTGGAGGCACTACAATATGAAAAAAAGCGAACTTAAGAAAATATCACTAAAATACAGAACTCTGTCTTCTCAGATGCTGAAAGTTGATTCGCAAGAAGAAATTAACTACATAAAAATGTACTATGACTTTATCAATAATACTGAAGTCATAGCAGAGTATATTAAAAGCTGTCATAAGAATGATTATGATTTTGATGAAATATACGAAAATAAATTTTGGAGCGATATGCTTACATTACCTGACAATGAAGAAGATTTGGTTGATTATGGTTATCAGTTAATAGAATATGCTTTGTCAGGCAAAAGACAGTTGTATAGTTTAGGAGAAGGATATTCAAGTAGTAGGAAATTTAAAGACCTCATTTCCGCATTTATCAGAAAAGCTATCGGACCGTTTGTAGATATACTAAGGAATCATCTCGAAATGGAACTTATAGATGCCGATGATGTACCAGAGAAAGAAGAAACAAAACTCACAACAGTGTTCCTCTCGTATTGCCAAAAAGATTCGGACATTGCCGATTTGGTGGAAGAAAAGTTTCAACCAACTGTTGAAGGTAAAGTGAAAATTTCTCGTGATGTTCGTGATGTTAAATACCATGAAAGTTTTAAAAACTTTATGCAGTCTATTGAAACACACGATTTTGTAATAATGCTTATAAGCGACCATTACTTGAAGTCAAGGAATTGCATTTTTGAAGTAATGGAAGTAGTAAAAGATTCCCAGTATAAAAACAAGTTAATTTTCATTGTTCTTTCTGATGATGATATTGTGTATTACAAAGAGAAACCTGAACACGATATTGGAGCAAAGGTTTATTCCCCTGATGGACAAACTTCATATTCTGTGTATTGGAACAACTATCAGAAAGACTTACAGGCCCAAATAGACGCTATTGGTGACGATGTATATGCCGTGCACCAAATTAAAGAAAAAGGCATTATTCAAAGAATCCTATTGGATTTGCCTGAGTTCTTTGAGTTTATCAAAGATAACAAAGGACTACCTTTGTCAGAGCATATCAGTAATAATTTCAAAGATATTTTGGCATTTATGAAATTGTAATTTTGAAAAAGGGAGGGAGATTATGAGAAACTTCATATCAGAAGACGATATTGAACGTGCCATACTCTCAAAACTGAAAGAGGCTCCTTTCGAGTACGACATCATAACCTGTGATGCCGACCCAAACAAGCGAGATGATTTGAACGACGGAACGAGACGCTCCTCTAAAAGGGAGTGTGTTTTGCCGAGCGTTCTTGAAGAATCTCTTAAAAAGATAAACCCCACTATCGACGAGCAGTATATTAAAAATATTGTCAAAGACCTTCGCCGTGATTTTACCGGAACGGATATTGTTGCAACAAACTACAAGTTATACAACCAACTTCGCAACGGAATTAAAATCACCGTTCGCAAAAACAGCAAGGAAGACTTTGATTTTGTAAAGCTCATTGATTTTGATAAGCCGACCAATAACAAATTTACTGCTGTTTCACAGATGTGGATACAAGGCAAAGCATATTACAGAAGACCTGATATTCTTATCTTTGTAAACGGTCTGCCCCTTGTGTTCATTGAACTCAAGAACAGTATTGTTAAGGTTGAGGAAGCATACAACAAAAATCTGCAGGACTACAAGAAGGATATTCCTAACCTTTTTGCATTCAATCAGATATGTGTGCTCTCCAACGGTCTTGAAACAAGACTGGGTGCATTTAATACCACCTATAATCATTTCTTCGAGTGGTTAAAGGTTGAATCCGAAAAAGAAGGTCTTGACCGTGAAGCTCTGCAAAATGTAAGTGATGCCAATAACAGTTCGGTTCGCTTCTTTGTGGATGGTTTGCTCGATAAGAATCGCCTTATCGACTACATAGAAAATTTCATCCTCTTCCAGAATGAGTCCATTAAGATTATTGCAAAGAACCACCAGTATTTAGGTGTTAATAATCTTATGGAATCTATGGAGAACCGCAAAGAACTCAAAGGTAAACTTGGTGTGTTCTGGCACACACAAGGTTCAGGCAAATCCTACTCTATGGTTATGTTTGCCCGCAAGGTTAAAAGAAAGCTACACGGAAACTTTACCTTCCTTGTTATCACCGACCGTGATGACCTTGATACTCAGATACATAAGAACTTTGTTCGCACCGGTGTTATCGGTGAAGGCGAAGAATGCCAGCCAAAGAACGGCAAGCAACTGCGAGAGTTCTTACAGACAAACAAATCCTTTATCTTTACTCTCATACATAAATTCCGTTACGAAAAAGGAAAACAGTATCCTGTCCTTTCCACCCGTGACGATATCATAGTGCTTGTTGATGAAGCACACAGAACTCAATATAAAGACCTTGCAGAGAATATGAGAACGGCATTACCTAATGCTAATTACATCGCATTTACCGGAACACCTCTGCTCGGTGCCAAGCGTCTTACTAACCAATGGTTCGGAAACTACGTTTCAGAGTATAACTTTGCACAGTCTGTAGCTGACGGTTCTACCGTTCCACTTTATTATTCAAGACGTGTTCCGTCCGTTGGACTTCAAAATGACTTCCTCGACGATGACGTATTAGATATCATCGAAGAAGAGAATCTCAACGAAGACGAAACCAGATTGCTCGAAAATTCTGCTTCCCGCATTTTAGAGGTTATCAAGCGTGAAGACAGACTCGATAAAATCGCTCAGGATATCGCTTATCACTTCCCCAGACGAGGTTTCTTGGGTAAGGGTATGGTTGTATCGGTAGATAAGTTTACCGCCGTTAAAATGTACGACAAGGTGCAACATTACTGGGCAATCGAAAAGCAGAACGTCATCAAGGAAAGAAACACTGCTAAAACCAAGGAAGAGAGAGACAGATTTACCGCAATCCTTGATTACATGAACAAGGTGGAAATGGCAGTTATCATTTCCGAAGATGCGGATGAGAACGATAAGTTTGCAAAGCAAGGACTTGATATTGCCACTCACCGAGCAAAGATGAATGCCATCACTCCCGATGGTAAAGATATCGAAGATAGATTCAAGGACGTTACCGACCCGTTACATTTAGTATTTGTATGTGCTATGTGGCTGACCGGTTTTGACGTTGAAAATCTTTCTACTTTGTATTTGGACAAACCTATGAAGGGACACACATTGATGCAGGCAATCGCTCGTGCGAACCGTTTGTATCAAGGCAAGTCCAGCGGTATGGTTGTGGACTATGTAAACGTCTTCAAGTATATGAAGAAGGCACTGTCCGAATATGCTACCGGCGATGACGGTACAGAGTATCCTGCCAAGGACATCGACAAGCTAATTGAATATATCGATGCGACCATTGTTGAAGCAGAAACCTTCTTGCAATCACTTGACATCAGTCTGGATAAGATTATTGGCGAATCCAACACATTGGACAGACTTGATGAGCTTAGAAGTGCTTACGATACTATCGTAGCAAAAGACCAAGGTACAGAGCAGTTTAAGGTTATACTCAATACTTTGATGAACCTTTATGAAGCTTCAAAACCCGAAGTGTTTGAAAAGAAATGGTTTAACGAGAAATTTTCTCCGCTTGTATATTTGCACGGCCTATTTTACCGCACAATCGATGACGAAAAGGTCGAAAGAGCGCGAATGAGAATGAGTCAACTCTTGGATTCAAGCGTTACTGCCGAAAACGACATGGAAGATGAGCAAGAGCTTGTTATCTATCAGTCAAAGGTAATTGACCTTTCGAAAATCGATGCTGATGAGCTGCGAAAAGAAATCCGTACTGCCAAATACAAGGCAATCGAGATTGATGACCTTAAAAAGTTTATCGAGCAGGCACTTTTGCAGATGCTTAATAAGAACCGTACTCGTCTTAAATTCTCACAGCGTTATAAGAACATCATTGATTCTTACAATGCTGGCAGTTCCGAGAACGAGGACTATTACGAGCAGCTTGTAAAACTGCTTGAAGACCTGCAGAAGGAAGAAAAAAGAGCCAATACCGAAGGTCTTACTGAAGAAGAACTGGAAATCTACGACCTGCTTATTGCCGGTAAGAAACTGACAAAAGCAGAAGAACAGAAAGTAAAACTTTCGGCAAAGAACCTTTATAAGAAACTGACCGAGAATAAGCAAAGTCTGTTTATGATTGATTGGTATAAGGATGAGCAACCGAAGGGTCGTGTTATCAAAGTTGTTAAAGACTCACTTGATGCTGACCTACCCGAATCTTACGACAAGGTTTCCTTTAATTCCAAGGTTGACCTGCTTATTAATCACTTCGTAGATATGGCAGTTCAAGGCTACGGTTGGGTTGGTTCGGTAGCGTAATTACATAATTTTTAAGTCGAAACATTGGAGGTGAAATAAGTACATGGCTGAGATTAAAAGCATAAATGAACTGCTCAGTATGAATTTGAACATCCCAGATTATCAAAGACCGTATAAGTGGGATATTCAAAATATCGATGACTTATTTCTTGATATCACAAACGCAATTAGTGATGCGGATAGATATAGAACTGAGTTTAAATATCGCATAGGAACTATTATCTTACATAAAAACAAGGATGATATATATGGCATTGTTGATGGGCAGCAAAGAATCATTTCTTTGGTGCTTCTAAAGCAATGCATCGAGCCCAACTTCAAGTGTTCCATTCTTGAAAAAGACTTTACAAATAAGACTACTCAGTACAATATTCACCGCAACTATTCATTCATCCGAGAATGGTTTTCATTAAAAAGCGATGATGTAAAAAAAGACTTTATTCACGCTTTTGAAAATATCTTGGAAGTTGTTGTCGTTTGTGTTGATAAAGTAACCGAAGCATTCCAACTTTTCGACTCTCAAAACACAAGAGGTAAAGCATTAGACCCGCACGACCTTTTGAAAGCATACCATCTTCGTGAGATGAAGAAATACCCTTATGAAATGGAACACGCTGTTACGAAATGGGAAGCAAAAGATACAGAGAAAATAAAGGAACTATTTGATTTGTACTTATTCCCAATTTGGAATTGGAGCAGAGGTAACAAAAGCAAACCCTTCACAGCAAAAGAAATTGACACCTACAAAGGAATTGCTGAAAGTTCAACATATTCCTATGCAAGGCGTGCAAGCAAGGCTATGCCTTATTTCCAGATTACAGAACCGTTTATTGCAGGCAATGATTTCTTTGAAATGGTTGAGCATTATATGTATCTCTTGCGAGATATTAAAGCTGAGATATGCAATAATCCGCGCTTCAAAGAAATAAAACAAGTTATCTGCGGCGGAAAAGACGTCGATTCACCCGAAGATATGGACAAGGTAAAATTCGGTTCTGCCGGATTTGGATACACTAAAAATCTGTTTTATTGTGCTCTCCTTTGCTACTATGATAAATTCCATAACTTTGACGAAATGGCAGTTAAAAAACTTTTCTCTTGGGCATTTATGCTCCGTGTGGATATGGAAAATCTGGGCTTTGATAGCGTAAACAAATATGCAATCGGTGATGAGAATTCAAGGTACACCAATACAATTGGAATCTTCTCAAAAATCAGTCTTGCCCGTATGCACCACGAGATTTCCGGTTTACAAATAAATGTACGTCGAGACCCAGATGCACCGTCACACGAAAAGTGGAAAGAACTATACAACACTATTAAGGAAATCAACGGATACGGAGGTGCACAATGAGTAGTTTAGTAACCGAACTTCATATTATCGGTGAAAATAATAATATTTTTGATACCGAAATGGAGTATATTATCCCTCTGTACCAGCGTGCATATGCATGGGAAGATAAACAACTTACACAATTAGTCGAAGACATAGAAGATGTTGCCGAAGATGCTAACTACTATATCGGCTCACTGATTGTGTCCGAGCAGAACGGTAGATACGAAGTTGTTGACGGACAACAGCGCCTCACTTCTCTATATTTATTGTTAAACTGTCTTGGAATCAAGGCAAAACCTACTCTTACTTTTGCTTGTAGAGAAAAATCTAATTATACTCTTAGAAACATTGAAGAGCTTCTTCTCGAAAACCGTAGCAAACTGGATATGGACAGAATTGAGCCTGGTATTCAAAGAGGAATAAAGATTTTATCTCACGAGTTGGAAAGAGCCGATTTCGATAAAGAATCTTTTATCAAAAAACTTTCGAAAGTTATCGTTTATAGAATTGAAGTTCCGGAAAACACAGACCTCAACCGTTATTTTGAAATAATGAATACCAGAGGCGAGCAATTAGAGCAACATGACATTTTGAAAGCTACACTTATGAGTTATCTAAATGATGATGCTGAAAAAGGATTGTTTGCAAAAATTTGGGATGCTTGCAGTGATATGACAGGATATGTTCAAATGCACTTTGTAAGCAAAAATAATGTAGTTAGAGAATCCATCTTTGGTTCCGAATGGAACAGTTTGCCCTCAAACAGTTGGCAGAAATATAAAAAAGCAATAACCGAAGCAACACAGGAAACCACTGGTCATCGCATCTCTGATTTAATTGATAAAAATTTCAAAGTCGAAGATGATGAAGGTTATGTTGACGGAGATGTTCGTGTCCGTTTTGAAAGCGTAATAGAATTCCCATATTTCTTGTTGCACGCTTTGAAAGTATATATAAACATCAACGGAATAACTCACGAAAAAGCAGAGGCAAAGATAATAGATGAGCTCCTTGATGACAAGAAACTCTTAGATGCTTTTAATAGAGTTATTACCTATGGCGTTTCTTCGAATGGAAAGATTTCCGACAGTAAGGAAGAGTTTGCTCGCACCTTTATTGTGTGCTTGTTGAGAACTCGTTTCCTGTTCGACAAATATATCGTCAAGAGAGAATATGCAAACGACAGCGCAGATGGCGAATGGAGTTTAAAAAGTCTCTATGTTTCCGGTCAGCAATCTAAAAAGAAGCCATATTATAGAAATTCCAAGTTTACCCGAACTGGCGAATGGGCGTCTACAAACGATTGGAGAACCAAAACAAACATTATGATGCAATCTGCATTGCGTGTATCTTATACTTCTCCGAAGGTAATGCACTGGATAACAAAGCTGCTTATTTGGTTATCTGAGTCTGATTGCGAACACTTAAAGAATGATGATATAACCACATTTGACGAAGTTTCAGAAAACATTGCTATTGATGCCGTTAAAGAAAATTTCTTCGATATTTGTGCTGACGGTGAATATGCAATGGGAGTAAACACACCACACATTGTATTTAATTATCTTGACTATCTGCTTTGGTATTACGACCGTCAAAATGGCAAGAAAAAATATAGTGATTTTGTGTTTGAATTTAGAAACTCTGTTGAGCACTGGTATCCGCAAAATCCTTCTGAAGGAACTTTCGAGCAATGGAAAGACGGAGTAGACCAATTTGGTAACCTCTGCATCATACAGAGAAATGTAAACTCCAAATTTTCAAATATGTCTCCCGAAGCCAAGAAAAGCACCTTCAAAGATATGATAGCCAAAGGTAGCATTAAACTTCGTATCATGAGCGAACTCACCGAAAAGAATGGTGACAAGGTTGCAAGTCTTTATTGGAAAGAAACCGCTTTCAAGGCTCATGAAGAAGAAATGATTGGTTATTTAAAGAATGCTTGTGATATTTTATAAAATAATCCGAGCTTGATTCCACTTGAAAATCATTTAGCATTATTATAAAACCACTAAGGGGTGAAACCAATGAGGAAATACAAATCAGTTCAACAGACCTTTAACGATTGTCCGTTTAAGGTTATGCTACCGAAAATCACTGTCGTTGAACCTTTTATAAATATTGAGTTTTCCGTTAGCTTCATTGGGAAATCACACCCGGTAAAGTATATGGTAAAAGAATGCACCGTTACCGATAAACTCGGTAATGTTGCTACGGTTAATCCCAAGGGACAATCAAATTTCTTTGGCAATGCAAAATCCACAGCAGTTATCGACGAAAGACGATTGCTTAAAAGTTCGTTTACACTCGTTATCAATATTCTAACCATGGACGGAGACTCCGTTGACGTAACTTATTTTTGTGAACGTAATAAACCCACTCTGCTAAAAAGCATTGCAATTGCTGATATGACCGAGCAAGAAAAAGACCTTTTTATGACGGAATTTAATGCTGCGGTAGAACAGATGGAAGCAATCGGAAAAGAAAACTCTGAGAAAAAGGAAAAACAACAAACGCCCCCTCAAAATCACGATTTTGATAAATATATTGATGCAATATCGAGTGAACTATTTTTTCTTAAACACCATGGAGGCAAAAAACACAAAGTTACCGACGGTCGTTTATTAACCCCAAACTCAAATGAGTTTTGCTATTCATTTGAACTAGAATCCGAGTTATATCTTTCTGATGATGCACCCGTGTCTGTTATTCGTGGTTTAGAAACTGTTAATGGTACCGTTATTGTATGTGATGGATTTCAAATCATAGTATCCTTAGAGCATAATATTGGCGATGTTGTACCTTCTGCTCAGATTAGTGTTGAACCGTGGAAATTGCTCGAAAAACTTCGTGATAGAGTAAAAGCAATCAATCCCAACAATCATATTGCATGGAAGTTGTTTCATCAAGGTCCCACTCTGGCAGACAAAGTTTCAGATGTCACATCTGTAAAGCGTGGACAAGATGTAGCAATCCAACATGCCCTTGAAGAAGATATTACGGTCATTTGGGGACCACCCGGAACCGGTAAAACATATACAATGGCTCAAATGACCGAGCGCTTTGTTTCAATGGGCAAAACAGTGCTCATTGTATCACATAGTAATATCTCAGTAGACAATGTTGTAAAGCAAATTTCAAATCAATTTTCACAAAACCACTTAGCACCTATTCTCTCCAAAGGCAAAGTGCTTCGATATGGTTATGTAAGAGATGAAGAATTAAGTAAAAACGATAATTGTGTAGCGTTCAATTTTGCACTGAATAGCTACCCTGAGTTAAAAACACAATACCTTGCGATTTCAGAAGAAAGTAAAAAACTGAAAATCGAACTACAGTTTAAGCAGGACACTGCCAAAGCAGCAAGAAGAAAAGAACTTGAAAAAATACTCAAGGGTATTCGCACAAAACTTAAAGCCGAAGCCCAAATGCTCACGGCGAAAGCTCAGGTTGTTGCAACGACTGTATCCAAAATTTACATGGACAAGTTGTTTGACAACAAAAAGTATGATGTGGTTATGTTTGATGAGGTTAGTATGGCCTATGTACCACAACTACTCTGTGCCGCCACATTTTCAAAGGAAAAATTCATTTGTGTAGGAGATTTCCGACAACTTGCACCTATTGTGCAGGCAGAGAAGGCAAAAGATATCCTGCAGAGCGACATTTTCTCTTTTCTAAACATTTGCAGATATAATGAAATATATAATCACCCATGGCTCGTTATGCTGAACGAACAACGCAGAATGCATCCACATATATCGAGATTTTCAAATCACCGAATTTATAAAGGCCTTTTGAAAGACCATTCAAGTGTCGCTACAAAATGGAATTCTGTGGTTTCTCGTGACCCGTTGCCGGAAACTGCAATGGCACTGGTGGATTTATATGGAACATTTTGTGCTGCCAGTAAAAATGCCGACAATTCGAGATTTAATATTTTAAGTGCACTTCTATCTTTTGCAATAGCATTAAAATCCGAATCTGCACAGAACGGATTAAATTTCAAAAATGAAGAAAAAGTCGGTGTTATAACTCCTTATGCCGCACAAACAAGACTTATTCGTGCAATTATACAGGATTATAGACAAAATGAATCCACTTCCGTTTCTTGTGCAACCGTTCATCAGTTCCAAGGTTCAGAACGTAATGTGGTTGTGTTTGATGCTGTAGAAAGTTATCCGTTTGTTAAACCTGGTTGGCTGGTTGCCAAAAATGATAATGGGTCTGTGTTGCGGTTGATAAACGTAGCACTAACACGTGCAAGGTGCAAATTTATAACATTAGCTAATACACGCTTTTGGAATAACAAGTTCCACGAAACACAGAACACATATTTTAAACTGTTGGAACATATTAAGGCAAACAATACTGTTGTCGAAATGAAAGATAATCGTTTAATCGAATATATTCAAACTCTCGATTTCGGCAAGAATATTAAACCTTATTATTCTGCAACGGATGCATTGGAATTGTTGCTTAAAGATATTAAATCAGCAAAGAAGCAAATAGTTATAACTTTGCCAACCGACAAACTAAACCCTCAATACGAAAATATTATTGCTGATGAATTGAAAATACAGGCTCGTTCCGGTGTTGCGGTCATTGGAAAAACTAAAGAGATTGCAGGGCTTAGTGACACATGGAAAGGTCTTTTGTTCAAATCAAAGGATGCATCATTCCCACTTATCGTTGTTGATGATAGAGTTATTTGGTACGGATTTCCATTATCGGAATTATTCTTCGAAGATAAGAATTATAGATTCCTTGCACCCAAAAGTCCGATTTTTAGAATCACAGGTAAACATACGAATGAAATGATTTCTTCTCTTTGTGATTTAGATTATCGAGTAGATGATAAGGGCACAAGAATTAAACTTATCGAAAAAGCAAATAACTCCGCCGGCAAGGGATTAACCGAATTCATTCACGATACGGAGACTTGCAAAAAATGTGGTGCTCCGATGGACTTGAGCAGAGGTCACAGCGGAAAATACATACTTAAATGCTCTTCATGTGGTTCGTTTGATTTACTGTCCGTACACACAATGAATAAGTATTTAGATAAGGTCAATGCCAAGTGCTCTGCATGTGGAAAAGACATCTATGCTGGGGTTGGGCAATTTGGTATATACGTTAAATGCAATAATGGGCATTTTACTAAATTATCCGAACTTTCATAATACCAAGGAAAGGAGCTTAATATGCCACTACAGATAATTCGACAAGATATTACTAAAATGCAAGTGGATGCCATTGTAAATACGACCAATGAAGAAATGGTTGGTTTCAGTGGTGTTGACCTTGCTGTGCACGAGGGTGCGGGACCCGAACTTGATGCAGAGTGTGCAAGAATTGCTCCTCTTGGCCTTGGACAAGCAAAAATCACAAAAGGATATAATCTCGATGCTCGATACATCATCCATACCTCTGGTCCGACTTGGCGCGGTGGCCTTGTTGGTGAAAGCATTATTCTTAAATCCTGCTATATTGAGTCTCTTAAACTTGCAGTAGCTCACGGATGCAACTCTGTTGCTTTCCCCCTTATTTCTTCCGGTGTTTATGGTTATCCTAAAGACCAAGTTTTGAAATTTGCCATACAGATAATTACCGAATTCCTGTTTGAGCACGAATTGATGGTTTATATCTGTGTCTTTGACCGTACATCGTATGAATTTAGTAAGAAACTCTTCACTGAGATTAGCGAAATTATCGATGACAAGTATGTTGAAGAGCACGATGAGGATTGCATCGCAGAACTTGAAAAGTTTAATGCTTCTGCGATACTGAGTTGCAAGGAATGTGTATGTGAAGACCTTGAGAATTTAGGAGACTTCGATGCCATACCCTCGATGATGTCCGAGATTCGCGCAGTGCCTACCGGCAGTGCCGCAAACAAAACATTGCACGAATATATGAAGGCGATGGACAAGTCTTTCGCATACAAATTGTTCGACTTGATTGATGAACGAGGTATGACCGACGTTGAATGCTACAAGAAGGCCAACATTGATAAAAAGACATTCTCAAAAATCAAATGTAACCCTGATACATACAGACCGTCTAAACAAACTGCCGTTGCATTTGCAATAGCACTTAAATTGAATTTAGATGAGACTCAAGACTTACTTGCTTCTGCCGGTCTGACTCTGTCTCGTAGTTTTACTTTTGATAAAATTATCCGTTATTTTATTCAAAAGGAAATCTATGATATTTTCGAAATCAATGAAGCGCTGTTTGAGTTTGACCAGGTGTTGTTAGGCTGTTAGATAAATAAGAATTTATGAGGGTGTAGTTTATGGTTGAAATACCGTTCCTGTTTTTAGAAATTGTTTTTACAGCAATCTGGCTAATAATTAGGATTGCTATATGGATTAAGCAAAAACAGATAGACTGGAAGCGAGAGGCAGTCTTGCTTCTTATGTATATCAATTTGGCCGTTATTTTCCGATTTACATTCTTCCCAATGTCCAAAGTGGATGGGCAAATTCAACCGCTTGTATTTGATATTGCGACAGCATTTCCGTTTAGAATCAATTTATTACCTCTCGTGAATCTATTTGACTATGTCAGCAAACGAGACCTTTTGTTGAATGTGATTGGAAATGCAGCGATGTTTGTTCCGAGTGGAATTGTTTTGCCGATTGTTTATAAGCGCCTCAATACATTTGGGAAGGTGCTTTTGGCAGGCATCGGTATTTCTCTTTGCATAGAAATTATCCAATTGCCGTTTAGTGTGAGAGCGACAGATATAGATGATTTAATCTTGAACACTATTGGTGTAATCGTGGGGTATGGGATTTATAGACTAATACAATGCGCGAGAAGAATAAAACGATAAATTCCAATTTATCGAACAGTTTTAAAAGTCTCTCAGCGAGCGACCATTTCAATTAAATAATCCATTACAATGTGGTTGTAAGGTTCACAAAGGACCTGCGACCACATTATTTTTTTGGAGGAAAATGAAATGGAAAAGAAAATGAACAACATCACAGAATTGGTATTTATTTTGGACCGTAGCGGTTCTATGTCGGGACTGGAAGCAGACACCATCGGCGGATTCAACTCTATGATAGAAAAGCAACGTAAGGAAGATGGAGAGTGCTTGGTATCTACCGTACTCTTTGATAATTACAGCGAAGTTCTTCACGATAGAGTTAAACTCTCTGAAATTAAACCTATGACTGATGAGGAATACACCGTTCGTGGTTGTACTGCTCTTATCGATGCTCTTGGCGGTGCGATTCACCATATTGGTAATGTTCACAAGTATGCTCGTCCCGAAGATGTACCGGCACACACGATGTTTATAATCACCACCGACGGTCAGGAGAATGCAAGTCATAAATACACCAGCGACCGTGTAAAGTATATGATTGAGCGTCAAAAAGAAAGATACGGTTGGGAGTTCCTCTTCATTGGCGCCAATATAGATGCAGTTGAAACGGCAGCAAAATACGGTATCGATAGAGACCGTGCAGTTAATTACAATGCGGATGGTCAAGGCACACAGATTCTTTATGAATCTGTTTCCAAAGCAGTTTGCAGTATCCGTAACTGTGATGCAGTTTGTGCCGATTGGAGCGAGGAAATCAACGCCGATTATCAAAAAAGAGGTAAAAAATCAAAATAAAGTCCGTTTTATGGGACAGCGAGTGTTTTATAATTAAGTCAGAACAAAGAAAGGGGTTCTGACAAATGGAAGATTATAAAGGCATCACAGGCGATTATGCAGACACTAATCGTGATGGAAAAGTAGATTTTGTTGAATATGATAGCGACTGCTATGATTTTGAACACATTTATAAAAAAGGGCACAGTTCAAGTGGTTATACACCACAAAAGCAAAGTGGCTTCAAGGGTTGGCTCAGAAATATGACAGTTACTCATTGGATTATCATAGTTTTGTTTTGCCTACAAATACCATTTCTAATTATCCCTGCAATTATTCTATTTATTATTTGGATTTGCCAAAGTTGAAAAGCTTGTCTGTACGATGTATAATATTATTAAAAGAAAAAACGTATTAGTTTTTATAGCAATAGTTTTAGCATTTTTCGGAATAATTGCCACAATGATTAGGAGGTTCCATTATGTTTAACGACGATGAGGATTATGGTTTCTTAACAGGCGGTCTTGGGGATTTAGATGGTGATGGTAGGGTCGATTTTGTTGAATATATGAATGAAGAAGATGATTATCAACGGATTATGGGTAGCAACGATGATGACTACTCTGTTTTGAATGACGATGACGATTTAGAAGATGAATATGGTGACGAAGAATATTTTGATTTTAGTGATGATGTCGATGAAGATGGTGCTTTACTTTTACCAAGTAACTTTGATATAAGCAAACTAACCCTTACTATAGGTCCCAAAACAGGTCTTATGTATGATGGAAAACCTATTGAAGAAGTGCTTGCAAACCACCATAAATTGCAAATAACTATTGAAAGCAAATGCAAGAACCCTTATGGTGATTATAGCATAAGGGATGCTATATATAGTAAATTTCCTGAAATCGAAAAACTTTTTCCAAAAGTAGAATGTGAATGTTTTGAAGATGCGGTTTTGAAATGTTATCGAGTTCATAAAAAACTCGGACTATCCATTTGGCTTTGGATATTAGATAATTTTCCTCATGCTCTAACAAGTGACCTTGAGACCCAAGGCACTACTCAATCTTGGATAATTTGCAATTATATTTTAAGTCAATTTGGTTATCGTGATTTGGCAACACACGAAGACTATACTTATAAATATTTGTCACAACATCCCGAACTTGAAGATTTGATTTTTCAAAAATCTTTTTATTACAGTTTTCCAGAAGTTGTTTCAGAGTATTTATCCTATTGTATTGCTCATAATTTACGAAAGAATTTCGAAAGAGTTTATTTTGGATTTATAAAAAACACCTTAATAAGTAAGTTTATTAATAAAAGAGAGTTAATACTTGAAAAAACTATTGAGTATTATAGTGATATTTATATCAAGTCTATAAATCAAGATTTCTTTATCTTTCTTAAACGGGAAATTTTAAATCTTGAAAGAAACGTAAAGCAAAATCAAATTTTAAACAAATTAAACAAACTAAAAGGTAATTATAAAAAATAGAAAGTGTTTAACTAGGAGATATGCTATGGAATTAGGCGCCAATAAAATAAAAGCTGTAATGATAGGTCACGCTGTGGGCGATGCTCTCGGCGTACCGGTCGAATTTGCATCTCGTGAAGAGATTGCAGAAAACCCTGTTACCGATATGGAAGGGTTCGGTACATACCCTTATCCCGCAGGTACTTGGTCCGATGACACGAGTATGTCTCTTGCGGCATTAGACTGTATTGCAGACGGCGAAATCAATTGGGATAAGATAATGGATAACTTCGGCAAATGGCTCGATGACGGCGAATATACCCCTTCCGGTGAAGCATTTGATGTTGGCCGCACCTGCCTGAATGCGATTATCAGTTATTTCACCAAAGGAACAGAGGCGACCGAAAGCGGTGGCAATGAAGAATATTCCAACGGAAACGGTTCTCTGATGAGAATACACCCCTTTGCCCTTATGGCCGCATACAACAGAAAAACTCATTGTGATTGGGAAAATATTATAGAGCAAGCATCTTCCTTGACTCATGCTCATGAGCGCTCTAAACTCGCTTGCAAAATATATACGCTCATTTTGTTCCGTCTTTTAGACGTTCCGAGAAAAGATTCCGTGAACTTCGCCTTGGGGTGGGCGGATTGCAGATATGATGAAAGTCCCGAACACGATATGTACAAACGACTGTTTTCGCCTGATTTCGACAAAACCCCTGCTTCTGAAATCAAAAGCACAGGCTATGTGGTTGATACTCTTGAAGCTGCAGTTTGGTGTCTGATAACAACAGACAATTATAAGGATTGTGTATTGAAGGCAGTAAATCTTGGCGATGACACAGATACCGTTGCTGCCATTGCAGGCGGTCTTGCAGGTGCATTATATGGTTATGACAGCATTCCAGAAGAATGGCGAAACACTCTTATTAAACGAGAGTATATTGAAGAGTTGTGTGAAAGGGCGAGCAAAGCGTGGAATTAAAGATTTGCGACTTACATATGCACGTAGTGCCTATTGTGGATGACAGTTCTTTTAACTTAACAATGTCCTTGGGTATTCTTAGATGGTTAAAGTAAGCAATATAGAACAACCCCCAGAGCGATGAGCTCTGGGGGTTGTCTTGGCTTGGGGTAATATCGCAATTACGGTTAATATAGCAACAATAATTGTTTCAACAGAAAGAATAATATAATCATAAAGAATAACATCATAAACAAAATGATTATGAACACAAATAAAAAGTAATAAAGCATATAAGCAAAAAGTTAGAGTCATAAAGATTCTTCCGAATTTTTTGTCGTACAGGTCAATTGCCATCGCTCCTAATGTGAAAACAAAAAAGACGTAGCCGTAGATAATATTTTTGGTCATTGCTTGAAGAAAACCATTCGCTATTGCCACAAAGAAAATAATTGCTATGTTCATAAGCACCACCTTTATTTAATGATAATTTAGTATTTTCTCATTATACTGACTTGTATATTCATCGAACGACAAGGTTCCAATATCTTCATAAATGATTCTTTCCTTACCATTTTGATATCTTATTAGGTCAGTAGTCAAATCAACAAAATATCGTCCGGAATCCAACTCGATGAAGTTGTAACTGTGATAATTGAAAAAATCAATACGAACATCGCAAACATATACCTTTGCAGAAGGAAATATAACATTAAAAACTGTCTTAAGATAAGATGCGTAATCGAAACACAATCCTCGCTTTGTTGTGCTAAAATCATTAAAATCAAAATACTGAAAAACGATGAGAGGACGATAGTAAGTGTATTCTGCACAAATTTCATCGTTCAGTCGTATAATGAGTTCTTCTGCGGTCTCGCAATCTCCATAGCGGTCAATGATATACTCTTTGTTATCGTTAGTCACATTACAAGTAGCAGCACTGACCGTACCACTTCTGTTTTGATAATAAGTCGTTACAAAAGAAGCACAAATTAGTACCACTAGCAAAAAGGAAAGTAAAATATTAAAAATCTTTTTCATATCATTCTTCAAAAATAATCAATTTACTACCACATTTTTCAAGTGCCGAATCAACATTTGGGTTTTTTGCTAAATACCTAACGGTAGTATTAATATTACTGTGATTCAAAACTGAGGAAACAGTGTGGATATCTGTGAGACGAAAAATTTCAGTCGCAAAGAGCTTTCTGAAACTATGCGAACTTATGTTGCCAGACAAACCTAAATACGAAGTGATTTTGTTTAAATATTTATTAACTTGTCTGCTGGACAATTGAAAAATCGGTTCATCTTTTTTCCTTCCGTGCTCAACACAATATTCCGAAAGTTTATAGTATAGGTCGTCATAGAAAAAACTATCTCGATATTTGCCGGTTTTTTGCTCTTTAATCTTAATGCGAAACTTGTTGTCATCTGTTTTATAAATATCGCTTAGTCGGATGCGAAGACAGTCATTGATTCTTAATCCGCAAGACCCTTCAATTGTTAATATCAAAGCAATAGTAGGATTTGGACGAAAACCACAATGACCTTGTTCATACATCGTTTGGATAATGAGTTTATATTCTTCCATGGTAAGCGGTCTTGAAGTCATAGTTACCTCCTTGATAAAGTTCTCGTTTTCGACGAGAAAAGTTCCTGTTTCAGACCCTTTTTGGGGGTAGGTTTTAAAAAGCCTTGTAAAATGGGGATTTTGGTGTTCTCTTTTTATGCAAAAAGAGAACTTTTACATATTTCATATCTTTTCACCTCATTACTCATCATCAATGTGTGGGGTGACAGACGCTTGCATCACTTCTGCCATTATACGAGTGGCAAGAATGAACCCTGAACTGAAAGCTTCACCCTCGGTGATGCAAGAAAGTTCGTTGGTGCAATCTTTGAATTTCTCAAAGGTTTCTTTTTGTTTGTCTGTCAGACCGACATTTAGTTCTTCCTCATTCTTGCATATCAATTTAACGAGCTTATCGACTCGTGTCCCACGTTTAATGTATCTTTCGTGCGGACTGATGTTGCCATAATATAAATCTTCAAGCGTTGTTCTCATCAAACCACCCAACCTTCCACAGATGGTCCATTGGTAGCGAAAATTTGTGTCATACTGTTGTTATGGACAATTGTTACAAATTTTGCCTCAGGCGGTAAATTGATAACAACCTCGCCTTCTGGGAGGGACGGTGTAAAAACATAATGCCCCTCGCGTTCTTCAAATTGTAAAACTAAAATCTTCATACTTTCATAATCTCCTTTCTAAGTATGTAACCGGCACTGTTCTGGCAACAGTGCCTATATGATGATGGAGGAATAGTGGAGAAAAATGAAGGAGAATACTTGCTGCCAGAAAGCAAGTATATGGTCTAAAATGAAATAAAAAAAGACCCACATAAGAATCCGCCATCAGCAGATAATTATGTAAGTCAAATAAAATATGTAATTTATTAAGTTGTTACTCATATTATACCATAAAGTTCCTCTTTAGACAAGCTATTTTTACAAAGTTCTTCAAAAGTTGACAAAGTATTTGCCAACCACCCGTCTGCTTTTCATAATACATAAAAAAGAAAATGGACGTGCAATAACATCCGAAAAGAATCTCGTGTTTATCCTTTGCTTTTTTAAGAATTGGAAGAGGACGGGTGGCAAGTAAATGTGTGTAGCAGAAAAACTTGAAATAAAAGATACAGTTAGGTATGCTATATTTAACGGTGTGATATACGGTTGTTTTTGTAATAATTATTATGTATGTACTTAATCCACTTTAATATATAGCCACAACGGAGTAGGGTTGGTGTTATCTGCTTTGTATTTTAAATTCGTCCTTAAAATTTTATTTAACAAAGATAAAACTATGTTTAATGATGTGTTTGCACACCGTCACATTATTAGACAAAAAATCCGTCCACTATTTTTTGTGGGCGGATTTTTTAATAGAGCAGTCTTTTCAAATCCTTGACATTCATTATAACAGAGTAGTATAATAATCGAAAGAAAGATTGTAGAATATCAGTTCGAGTGGTGCAAGAAAATGCCCATTAGGTCAACTCGAACTTTCTAACAATTCTAACAGTTGTTTCTAACAACGATGCAAAAAAGGAACTCTCGACACGATTTTTCAAAAGTTCCCGTTTTATCAGGAAAACTCGAAAAATGCCGCATAAATACTGAAAATTAGAGTTCCCGTTTTGAGTTAGAGCAAGGTCCATTAAGGGCTATTAAGGAGCAGTGGGTTGCACTCGAAATCAGTTAGGGAGCAATCCCCCGCGAGTTCGAATCTCGCCGTCTCCGCCAAGGACAACCGTAATCTTAGGATTGCGGTTGTTTTCTTTTTGTAGTATAATGTTCAATAGTGATGGGGGTATAAAGTTATGGCAAAATATTTTATTTATGATGAACCTATTTTTTCATATTATCGTGATATTATAGATTTCAATATCAATTCAAGAGAATCTATAACTTGCAGAAAATTAAATGCTGCTATCAACTTAAATATTATCTTAAGCTCCGCCTGCTTTATTGAAGGTTTTTTAGAGGATAGGGGCAAGTTGCTATTAGGTTATTATCAAGAAATATATGGAGAAATAGATTTTAAGGAATTCGAACTCCGCAAGCCTAAAAATATCTTTCTAAATAATATAATTGAATTTTTAAACCGCCGCATTTCACAATCTACTGGTATAGATAACTATAATGCCATATTTGAACTATTAACTGATGTATCTTTTAAAACCAATGCTACTATCTCTCCGTTTATAGAAGGCATCAATGTCCTGTATCAATTTAGAAATGTAATCGCCCATGGCAGACAAATTCATTTTTATGAGGTTGACGCTTACTTTACCGATGGCAAAGAGGAAGTGTATAATGGCGGATATAAGAAAGCTGAAACTTATTTAATTAAGAAGGGACTGCTGTCTGATAAGATTAAGGATATTGGTTCATCTCAAATATATTTCACTAATGAAATCGCAGACCATTTCAATTCTTTAGCAATTGATTTTACCAATGCTTTTGATTTGTTTTTAAAACAACATATGTTAATTGGTCCCACGTTAACCGAAAAACTCAAGCAATACAACGAAAAGCACGAAACTAATTTGGATATGCATTCATATCTCAGAAAAAGAGCTATATCTGCATATTAATTATTTTAAAACTTTTTAGAATGATATTATCGATGTTGGCTGAACCCGTTTGGGTTCAGCCCTTATCTTTTTATCCCAAAGCCGAGCCAATTGCCATCGCACTTGCTTTTTTGCTTTCGCTGTCGATATGGCTATAAATGTTTGCTGTTGTTCCCATATCAGAGTGACCGAGCCAGTCCTGAATCATTTTCATCGGTACACCGTTTGCGAGCAGTAGTGAAGCACAACTGTGCCTGAGGTCGTGAAAGCGGACGGGTTTCAATCCCTTTTCTTTCAGCACCACTTTGAAATGGTCGGTCACGTAGTTTGGTTTTATCAGTTCACCGATTGCATCTACGCAGATGTAGTCGGTATATTTTTTGCAGTAACCTCGGCGCATCACCCTTTTCATTTCCTCTTGCTTTTCTCGCTCAGCAAGTAACGCTTCTTCCACCTGCGGTATTAAAGGCAGAGTGCGGTAGGAAGATTTTGTTTTCATAACGTCCATTCCCACAACGCCTTTATCATTCTGCACCACCTTGTGACTGATGCTGACCGTCTTGTTTTCAAAATCTACCGCCGACCATTTGAGACCAAGCACTTCGCTTCGCCTGAGTCCGTAGTAAGCTGCGAGGAATATTACGATGTGTATGGGATCGTTCACCGTCTTGTCAAGCAACTCTTTTAGTTCACTGGCGTTATAATATTTGCCGATATATTGTTGCGCCTTTGGTCTGTCAGCTTGCTCGACGGGGTTGCTCGGTATGATTCTTCGCTTGACCGCCGACTTGAAAGCCAGATGCAACAGCGCGTGATGGCGTTGAGCGGTCGTGCCTTTGAGCCCGTCATTACGGATTCGGATATAATAATCGTTGATTTCATCACCCGTAATATCCTTGACCTTGAGGTCACCGCACTCACGGAAGAACGGAATCATTCTCGACTCTATCATCAGCTTGTAGCCTTCGTAGGTCGTTTCGCTCACATTCACCTTGTGCGACTCCAACCACTCGGGAAGGTAATCCGCCACCTGCATGTGCGCCACTCGGCTACGCTCTTTGTCGGCGTGTGACATATTCTCACGCTTGTATAGGTCGTCAGTGTTGTACTGTTCGAGGATTTCACGGAGGCGGTATTCCGCCTCACGCTTATTTCCTCTTGTCGTATCAAGGTTCAGACCCATCCACTTTTCTTTGCGTTTGCCTTCGGTGTCGTATAGATTGATGACCGCATACCACTTTTTGTTTTTCTCGGTCAGTCGTCCTGTGATTCGTTTCATTTACTCACGCTCCTTTCTTTTGAAGTTGTCCTTTGTCTTCTCGGGCAACACCAACACTATCACAACCATCTTCATAAGTCCAGAGATTATTTGGGACTGTCGGGGACGGAGTCTGATAGTTGCCTGCGTTGGTTAAAAACTCAACCAAACATACCTTCGGCACAATAATTTTCTTGCCCTGCTTGATGCTATTGATACGCCCGTCTTTGATAAGACTGTAAACCGTGTTCTTCCCGAATTGCAACAGCCTTACCACATCCGGAACGGTTAACACATCGGGTTCATTCTTAAACATTTTGAAATAATATCTGCAACTCATGAAGATTCTCCTTTCATCATTTTTTAGTTATTCTTCATTATCTTTTTTGCCACTCAACAGCATCTTCTAATGTTAGCATGCCGTTAGTGCATTTCACTTCATGCTCAACCGATTCACGAAGTCGTGCAAGATTTTCAGCGGTAATGTCTTGATGCGAATAGGCAAAGCAGTTGTGAACCATCGCCAACTCAACCGCCACTTTGAAAAAAGTTCGACTGATTTTATTCTCGCTCTCAGCTACAATACTTTTCATTGTTGAGAGCATTGCTATTGGTAGGTACGATGTGTCATCGTCCGCCATTAGATAGCCGGCATAATAACGAACGGCTTGTTCAATGAATTGCGATCTCGACCTGCAATCTGCTTGTCGAAACATATTGTCAACCATCTTTACGGTATCGGGATAGAGGTGTGCTATGATTTTTACTTTTTCTTTTGATACAGGCATTTTTCATTCTCCTTTTTTTGTTGTATTTATTACTTATTTCAGGTGTGCTACTAAGGGGATTTTCGAGAAATTAGGGGTGACACCTGATTTTTGCTGTATTCAAGGCTCAAAAAGCCCCAAACGGTCGGCGTTGCCGTCCGATGTGTTGCGGAAGGGCGGCAAAACGGGACGCCCTTCCTTTCTCCTGCTTTGTTTTCATCCAGTGTGCTACCACATCGACTCTTTAACCTTAACTCGATGTCAAAGTCGCCCAAAATCGCTTGACTTTGGTTTGAGTGGGTGTTTGCTCGACTGTGAGGTCAAACACGTCACACAGGGCGAAATACGGCGTTATTTTCGCGAATGAAATTAACAATGCAACACTGCAAATGACTCTGAGTGTCATCATTTTTACAATGCAGAGAGAACACACTGCAATGTTGCAATCTTTATTCGGGTATCGACCACGCCCAGCCTTTACCAACCTTTCGGGTTCGGATATTAGGTATTTTCTTTTTGGCTTCGTTCACTGTTCGGCGCGATATGTTTTTGCTCTCCGCCGTACGGAAGATTTCATCTGCCATAACCTCTTTTCCGTCATCAAGCATATCCCTAATCAGTTCTTCCGCAACTGCCGTTTTGGTTTCGGCAGAATAACCGCAGAGCAATTCATCTGAGGTTATCTCGCTGTAACCGTCAAGCCAATAAAAGCCTTGATCGTTTCCGAGATTGAATGCCATCGACTTTCCCTCAGGTGCCAACGAAGATTTATCGTGAACGATGATGCGCACGTTGGGTTCTTTGCGAAGCCGTCCGACAAGTAACACACTGCGAGCCGCTGCACGAAAGTCAATGGAACCAAGACCGCGGTACTGTGAGCTTGCGCCTTTGGCTTTGTTAAGGTGACCCACCAATACGATTGCACAGCCTGTCCTGTCAGCAACGGTTGCGACCTTTTTCAGCACTGTTCGTATTTCGTTTGCTCTGTTGATATCTACATCCTCTCCGATATAACCCTGAATAGGATCGAGTATCATAAGCCGAGCACCCGTTTCGGTTATTGCTTTTTCGATGCGCTCATCCGACAGAGAAAGAGGATCGGTGTTCTCAATAATGTTGAGCACCATATTCTCATCTGCGCCTGCTTCAATAAGCCTTGGCTTGATTGTGTCGCCGAGTCCGTCCTCTGCTGTTTGGTAAATCACATTGAAGGGTTCCGTAGTTTCCATACCGGGCAGAGCCACACCTGACGAACAAGCAGCGGCAAGTCTTAAAGCAAATGTGGTTTTACCCTCGCCGGGATCCCCCTGAATAATAACGAGCTTCCCAAAAGGAATATATGGTTTCCATAGCCACTGCACCTCTTGGAGTTCCACCTCCGACATTTTTCTGATAATTGTTTCTGACATTCCGCCACTTCCTTTCCTTAATTTGTTTTGATTTTTGTGGGTGTTGTAATTTTTGCAATAACCACCTCCTCAATGGGTAGAGCATGAGAAATCGATTTTTAGAACCATTTTCAAAAAATAATCTCTCATAGGGTAGAGCAGGAAAATTCGATTTTGTAAACCACTTTTAAAATTTCCTTTCACCTAATGTCCAAAAACCGCACTTTTGTACAGGCTTTTTTGAAAAAATAATTTTCTGCCGAATATTTTCTCTCCCCAATGGGTAGAGCACGAGAACAAACAAAAGGGGCAACTTTTTTTAAAATATCTCTCAATGGGTAGAGCAGGAAAATGCAAAAAATATAACCGTTTTCTAAAAAAATTTTCTCTCCTCATTAGGGTAGAGCACGGGAAAGCAATTTTTAAAACCGTTTTCAAAAAATTGTCCTTTCACCTAATGTCAAAAAGTAGGGGTTTTGTAGCCCCATTTTCGCAAAAAAAATAACCGTAAATTATTTGAAAAAACTTTCAATAACTTACGGTTATCTATTCTTATTATGTTATAATTATTTTTTACGGTGACATGACACCTTAAAATCCGCATGCACCTTTGGTAATAAAAAACCGGCGATTTGAAGTTCGTTCGGTTTGCATTGATTTGCAAAGGCAACAAATCAAACCATTTTAATTTTAATCTGTGGGTTTAAAATTTCACATAAATTAGCATTCTTCTTTTTTGGTTTGCAGTTCTAAATTCTCCGCTTTTAATTTTATCAAATCATTTGTTAATTGCTCTTTTTCTTTTTTTAATTGTTCATAATCGTATGAAATATTTCCGAAGTATTTTGTAAATGTGCTTTTTTCAATAAATTTATATGTATCAGAACTGGGCTCTATTCGAGCAGAGTGTGAGTATTTTATTCTAAGACAACTAACTGTTCGAATATCATTTAATTTTACAATTGAATCGTGATTCAAAAAAGGAAACTCACTTCTTTTTAACAAATAATAATCACTTTTTCCATTGGGATTATCCACAATATGACATGGCATCTCCTTGATAAACTTAGAAGAAATATAAGAAAAAATTGGGAGAACATAAATCAATCTGCCAGATTGTCCAATAACTAATCCTCGGTGTTCATATGACATTTCCGGGACATAATTTTTTCCAAATTCAAATTGATATATATCTCCTTTTTTTATTTTCCTATTAACAGGTTTTCCCGATTTGTTAGTTGCCCAATGTATATCAGATTCCGAATATCTATCCACTTCACTCTCATCAGTAGATAATGTTAATGCATTAAGTTTGGAAATTGATAATATATACTTCTTCATAATTATGATTCCTCCATGAAAAAAAGGTCATAGATCGCTCTATGACCTTTACCAAGTTTGACTTGGGTGACCTCGTCGGTCTAATTTCAACTGGTATTGTGGCTTCGTCAGCCTAAAAACAAAAGAAAAAATCTTTTGTATCTATATTATATCCATTTTTTCTTTAAATGTCAAGATTAATATTTCCATGTATACTCCTTATATTAATATTCCAAAATGAATTTCTTGTAACATTTTTTTACAAAAAATATCGCAAGCCATTTAAAACTTGCGATAGGAATTGTTTTTATTTTAAGTTTAAGTTTTTATTCACCGTAATTTTCTTCACTCATCAGTATGCAGACATGCCATTTATCATTGGCTTTAACTACGCCTATGGCGATGTAGGAATACTTGAAGCTGCCAACATACGGCCAGTGACCTTCGCTGCGACGGAAGCCATCTTTATGCATAGCCAATATAAATATTGTAACAATCGTCGCCTATGGGTTCTGCCCAGATCCACACATCAGTAACATCCTCATCCTTTGCATAACGATCCAGTCGGCTTATGATATCTCTTTCAAGATATATGCATCGACTGTTTGCGCTGATGGGGTTGTCCCAACAACTCACTGCTTCACTATCCAATGTCAAACCAACGCTTAAAGCATACTCCTTGGCAAACGTTATCCAATAATAAATATCAAACTCGTGTTGTTGAGCTTCTTGTACTGGTGTAATTTCCTTTGTCGGTCCAATTACAGTCGTTTCATTTTCTGTATACTGCGATATTGTGTTTGTCACTGTTTCCACAACATGATAAGCAACTTTATCCTTTGACGTATTTGTTTCTACAGAATGTTTTATTTCTTCTATTGACTTTACCGTTGCTGTAGGTGTGGTATGGGTTGGCTCACTTATTTGTTCCTGACTCTCAATAGAAACTGTTTCTTTTTCTTTCTCTGTCGGTTCTACCGTCGTTACATGCAGTATTTCCGTCATTATTATTTCCAATGCAATTGATGACGAACTTTCGGTAGATGGTGATACGGTGTTGCCACCGCATGCTACCATACTGATGAGCACCCCACAGCAGAGAAGAAGGATAATTAGTTTCCTCATATATCTTCGACCTGCTCTAACCCTTGCATCACTTCCGCCATTATGCGAGTGGCAAGGATGAACCCCGAACTGAACGCTTCTCGCTCGGTGATGCAGGATAGCTCACTTGTGCAGTCTTTGAATTTTTCAAAAGTTTCTTTTTGCTTCTCTGTTAACCCTGCCGTCAATTCATCCTCATTCTTGCATATCAGCTTTACGAGCTTATCCACTCTCGTTCCTCGCTTGATATACCTTTCGTGTGGACTGATGTTGCCATAATATAAATCTTCAAGTGTTGTCATGTGCGTTGCACCTCCTTTTGCAACACAAACACATACCACAACACCTTTTACAAGTCCAGCGTTTTTTCGATATAAAAAAGCAAAAGCGCCGCATTTCTGCGACGCCTTGGTTTTAACTTCGAAATTACTTTTTCTTCAATTGTTCACGCAAGTCCATCAGTGCAAAACCAAGTAAATTTTTGCCAGACCATTTGTTCATATCAAATCTTATTGGATCTTTCATCGACATACCGCATGCGAAGATTTTGTCTGTTCTCGCACACTCCACAAGTATGTCATTGCCTGTGTCAATCAATTTTTGTTTTAATTCTTCGTTTTGACTGAATTTTAACCACAATCCACGATATAGCACTAACTGCCTAAGTCCGTTCCATACCGTTTCGTTATATGCTTTGACTTGTCTACCGTATTGTTTTATTTCAGCAACGTCATGTGTGTTAAGGATTGCTTGCTGCATCTCTTCGTCTTTAAAGACCATCGCTTTCCCATACATTAAGTATTGTTCCACAGATGTATACAGCCTTCCATCTTCAATAAAATCCGACATATACCAATTACTTAAAAAGCCATACTCCTTGTCCGGATCGTGAAAACAAATCATTTTATTTCTCTTTTCCTCTTTCATAAACATAAACCTCCTTTGTGATACGAAACAATATCACAAAGGGTTTTAATAGTCCAGGGTTGTTCTACAAATTGTTTTTAAGTGTTACTGAGACGAGACTTGAACATTCTATAAAAATCAAGATCTACTTCTTCCGAAAACTCTAACTGATATTTTGTTGTATGTAATTTTGCTTTGTATATTTTTAGGCCTTGTATTTCTTCCAAAGAATCAACAAGTTTTTTGTATAGAGGTGATTTCAAATTAAATTTTTTTCCTAAATAAACCCCACTAATACAATCAAAGGGTAACCACTCATTATTCGTTTCACATACAATCCGCCATTCCTGTTCATGAGACCAAACATCTGACTTTGAGGTTAAAATTTTAACCACATTATCTTCAGCCTCTCCATGCAAACAGTCAATACGGTTAGGGCTATATTGTACTTTTGTAAGTGAATCAATTATCTTTTGATTGGTTGGAGTTTTCGGCAATTTAGAAAGATCATACTCTATACAAATCCCCTTGTGCGAGTCTGCATAATATGACCACATTAACATAGAGTCGCATATCTCACTGAAACAAGACATTTTGCAATCTATTGCAATATAAGGATTTGTTTCTCTAAAGCCAAAATCGATGGCTTCACAAAAATAATCAAATGAGAACTCTACATCCCCTAAAGCTACATACACTTCTTGGATAACACTTGTACTTTCGCACATGCTATCATCGGCATCAAATTTGTTGATCATATATAGCATCATTGCATCCATTATATTTTTATAGAGTTGTGAATTTAGTGATGCTGCTTTAGCAATATAAGAATGGATCTTTGCTATTATATTGCTCTTCTTGTCCATAGTTGAATTAATGGAATAAAAATAGCAGCAATAATATGCCTCAAAAGGATCATTGAATTTTTGGGGATCGTCAAGATGAACAGCTCGTCTCTGAATGCAACTAATAGCTTTGTTGATATCTGAAAAATATTTATATAATTTTCGATCAATCCTATATTTTGATGTTAAGAAATTGTATTCTTTCATGGTTATTGCCATATATATCCTCAATTCTTATTTCTAATAGAATGAAGTGCGTTTGCAATTAATTCTATCTCCTGATTGCTATTGTGAACGCCTAAAGAAATTCTAATTGTTCCTTGTGCATATTCTTGATCTAACCCAATAGCAGTAAGCACATGAGAGGTTTGGGTGTTTGTCGTATCACATGCTGCGCCAGTTGAAACACATATTCCCATTAAATCCAATCGATGAAGCAATGCTTCTCCATCGGCGTTCTTAAATGAGAGACTAATGTTTCCGGGGATATGATATGGGCTGCCATTTCTAATAAACTCCAAACCAGAAGAAGATAAATTGTCTAACAGTTGAGATTCTATATTCTCCATGTGTTGAATATTTTTCGCGAGATTGTCACAATTTTTCTTAAGTGCAACCGCCATACCCACGATTGAAGCAACGTTCTCTGTACCGGCGCGCAGGCCGAATTCCTGAGCACCGCCACTTGCGTATGAAGCGACAAGTGTTCCTTTTTTTATGTACAAAAATCCGATTCCCTTGGGACCATTGAATTTATGCGCAGAAGCAGACAACATATCTACTCCCAGTTCCTTTACATCAATTGGAATATGACCTACGGCTTGAACGGCATCGGTATGGAATAACGCTCCATTGCGGTGAGCAATTTCACATAGCTGCTCAATTGGCTCTATTGTTCCAATCTCGTTGTTTGCGAACATGATGGAAACAAGGCATGTATTGGGCGTAATTACGGAACTTAAGGCTTCTGGCGTAACAACGCCTTCTTTAGTAACGGGCAAATAAGCAATGGGGCATCCAATCTTTTCAACATCTTCACAAGTCTTTAATACAGCGTGATGTTCGATTTGTGAGGTGATTATAGCGTGTTTTTTAGAGTCGGAAAAAACTACGCCTTTAATTGCCCAATTATCACTTTCCGTACCGCCGGAAGTAAAAAATATCTCCTCTGGTTCTGCGTTGATACACTGGGCAATTGTAGCACGTGCCTCTTTCAAAGCTTGCTTCGGTTTCCGCGCAAAGGAGTACAGTTGAGAAGCGTTTCCGTACTCATAGAGCAAGAACGGCTTCATTGCCTCAAATGCATCAATATCTAATTTTGTAGTTGCCGCATTGTCGGCATAAATGAATTGCTTCATAATAACTCCTTACTTGAATAATGTGCAGCCTTCATCTTTAAACTCTTCGATTTTATCGTAGAGTTCCTCTACTGTTACATCCAGATACTCAGCCATGCAATCAATACAGTAGTATTTACTCGGATTTTTATCAATGAGTTTTTTTGTTAATCCAATCTCATCATTTGAAAGATTATCTTTATCGCAAAATGCACACTTTACATTACTCATCATCTTTAGCTATCTCCCTGATTGAAAACTTGGGCACATCTTTACCGCGATATTCTTGATCAAGCAGACCCATTTGATATTTTATAATTCCACGCATATTAGCTGCAGGTCTTACGCAGTATTCTTTGAAATCTTTCACCTTAATATCAGACGCAGTTCTAACATTCGGGAATAGCAACTTCAGGTATCCTGTTGCTATACGCTTAACAGCCTCAACATCTCTAGTGTCAGAGTTTGCATCGTATTCAAGCAATTCATCTACTACTGCACGGTAACTTACGTCATCTCTCATCAAATGCATAATTTCGCAGAAATACGCAGTATTCAAAGCCCATCCACAGATTTTCATATTTTCTTTCATTCTCGGTATATCCCATCCTTTGATGAATCCATGGAATCTATCAAGAAGGGCACTTTCTTTGAACAGTTCTGGCAAGGTGCCAAACATAGGAACAAATTCATTCATGTTATCTTGCGGTATGTTTCCAAGCAAAATTACTCCTGCTTCAGGCGTTCCACTATGACCGCCAAAAGACACTATGCCTTGTTCCATATATCCCTTAAATGTTTGACTCATTTCATCGGGATCGGCAAAGGCCAATTTTTGTATTTCATCAAACGCAACATAGTCATTATTATATATAAGTCCATATGTTCTTTTGCTTAAATCGTAAAATAATTTTGCACGAGACATAGTACCTGCTGTTAAATTACCATATTTGCTAATTCTTCCGAACAAATACGACTTTCCTGTTCCTTTAGGAGCCAATTCAATTAGGTTGATCCTCTTTTCTACAAATGGTAGTAAACGAGTCACCATAGCAAGTTTCTCTTTTTCGGTTTGATATCCATCTGCGTTATAGTCAATAGCTCCCAGTAAGACATCTATCCATTCGTGAATGTTAAACTCATTTCTGATATCCTTAAAAAATTCAATATCGATAGTATACGGACAGAAATTAGTAAACTTAGTTAATTTAATTTTTCCTTGTTTTCCGCCTTTTGCTTTGGTACCATTGCTATTATCTTCCCAAGTAACATCATATGCATCAGGTGAACGATACCCCAACTCTACAATTCCCCATACTTCCTTGCCAGCAACCAACTCAGAACTATATTGCGCCCACACGCTTTCTTCGATAATGGTTTCTTTATTTGTAAGACCAAATTCGGGAAGAGAAAAAGTAATCTCTTGCGTTTTAATACTGATATCAACACTAATTTTAGTTAAGAATTTCACTCTTTCGTTCTCGCAAATAATTCTGTTCTTAATGCTAACCCAATCATCTTTGCGAGGCAAATAAGTTTTAATAAACGCACTTACTTCTTCTATATCATATTCGCCGTTTTCATCCTCAAATTTTTTAAGCAACCAATCTCTCAAGAATGAAGGTAAACTTAACGCAGAGAAGAAATTACTCTTACTTAAGTCTTTATAGACAACCATTTGTCCAAAACATTCTTGCAATTTTTCGACCAATTCTTCCTTCATTTCATTTCTCCTTAAAGTATATCATTATCCACCATTCCAGCAGATTTCAATCTAAACTTCAAATTTCCGCAAATCACATTGCTGTTAGACCAAACATCAAATGTATACTCTTTTTCTAATCTGATTCCATGCAATTCAACTGAAAAATGTTTCTTATCCTCAGAGATTGCAACAAATCTCTTATCGCCAATGGTAATTGAAACATTGGTTAATTTACAATTTGCGGTAAATTTAAGTACAGGCTTCTTTTTGTATGCAGTCTCGACCAACTTGGTAATAACATCAATTTTAATGTTTTCAGGCATTCTTGTGAATTCGATTATAGGCACACATACTTCCTCAAGTGTTGCACCGCCATGAACTTCAACCGTACCGGGTCTACCACCCTTAATTCTATCATAATTAGCCAAAACCCAGTATCCGTTTTCTTCGGTCATATATTCATTTGGTTCATCGACAATATGTTCGGAAACTTTGCAGCATCTTCCACAATGCTCACCCTTATTAATCATTTCCCATTTCGTTTCTTTGCCGCTTATTACAGCAAGACGACTCGCCCCATGGTCAGATATGATAAATGCCCGATCGTATGTTGTCCCTAACTTGTTATTGATTTTTTCTAAGATTTGCTGAAGTTTATCCAACTCATCTGCAAGATAGGTTGGATATGGACTTTTTCTATAGTCATAATCAAGAGTTCCTGAATGTTTAATATCGTCAATATCTTTTATGTTATCAATTATGTCTGCACCTGCATTTTTGAAAACATTCAAGAATTCTTTATTGAGAGGAGTAATTGACGGCAAATCACAATGGCAAAAATCAACGCTCATCATCATTTGCATTTCTGACGCCTTCTTAGCAATAAAGCTCATATACTCCAATCCCAAGGCATCCACGAAATACAAAATGGAATTATCCTTTTCTAACGCTCCAAGCCTTTCACTTCTGGTTGGTAAAACTCTATAAAAGTTTCTTTGTGTTGCCTCTTGCAAAACTCTATCTCTGAAATTATCAGTTACCGAATTAACAACTTTCAAATACTTATATTCATTAAAATAACTGTCTATCTCCTGGATCTGATAATCATAATTCAAGAGATACAAATACAAATCATTGTAAGTGTGTTTCAGTAATCCAAGCAACTCTTTTTTAGTAAATTTATTATTAAATTTGGCTATTAATTTTAATGTCAGTTTTTTCTCTGCCTGAGTGATATCGGTTAGTGCAAAAAGTGCATTTTCTTCATAAGATTCTGCATAGTTACAAAACGTATTTGCAATATGCTCATTCATTCCTATTGCTTGAAGTACTTGCTTTCTCTCATCGTAAAACGTCCAAAACGCCTTGCTCTTGGTGTTTTCGTCGATAATGGTTTTGTACACCTCTAAAAGCAACCCATCTATGTTATCGCAATTAGCAACGGCAACCCTCAAGCATCTATTGTTACAACAGGCCGCATTTGTTTTAAGCATAATGAAAAGTGCGGCTTTTTTATCATCAGATAAGCTTGGCCACGATTTCATATATAGATCAACCGAATCAGTTGTTCCAATAATCTTATGGAAATAGTCCTCAAAGCTTCCGCATTCTTTACAACCAATGGCTATGCTCTTCCACTGAGACGGATTTAAACAATTCTCATCGCTTTGCAATAAAGATGTTATATAATCCGTTCTAATAATCTCAAAGAAAGATGTCAACTCATCAATATTATAGAGGGATTCTGCAAAATCTTTTTTTCCAAAATGTGTACTAACATATATATGCTCTGACAAGCTTTCATCCAACTTGTCAATCAAAGATGCCACACCAAAGTAAACATTTTGATCTATAGACCTTGCTATATCTTCTTTGATAAATGTAATTTTTGGTAGTTGATCTTTTTCTCCATCCACCAAAATTACTCGTGTTTCTACTCGTGGATCTTTTTTTATTAGTTGCTGCAATACTTCCTCGCATTGAAAAAGTAAAACTACTGCATTTGAACTCATTGAGGTATTTATTAACTGGTTTAATATGGACTCAACTTGTTTTTGCCCAAACAGGCGCAAATAGGCCCCTATCCCTTCAACAAAGGTATTATTTGCACTATTTTCAATAACACTAAGTATCTCGTCATATGTAGGCAATTTATCAGCACCTTTATTGGTAGCAACTCCAACGAAGTTGCTACCAAATATAAAGTGCTCCTTGAATGCCTTTAAATGCTCGATATTATTGAAATTTACAAAAATTACTTTGTTGGGATTTTTGTGATTATGCTTCTCAATTTTTTCTATGCAGCGTTCTAATAACATAATTATTTACTACCCTTACTTTTAAGTATTTGTATTCCTAATAAAACATTATCTTGAGCCAAATCAACAAGATATTTTTTCAATTCGGCATCATCCATGCTCTTGATTATTTCAACAACCTTGCTGTTTTGGGAAACACTATATTCATGTTCTGCGTATGCTTTGATTCGCTCGTCCACCATATTGTTTCCAAACCAATCATAAACATCAAAGAAATATTTTAACAAATAATTTCTAATCGCATTATAGTCGGTCAAAATGGTGGCATATTCTTTAAGAATTCCGTTTTTGAATGCCTCATCTACAAGCTTGTCATTTGCTAAAACGTCAAAGAATTTTGCATTTGTAAGATAAGTGATAGCATCCGATACTTCCGCATCTGACAAAGCGGAGTTTACAAAACATGCAAATGCTTTTTTTGCCTTTGCAAGTTCAGCATTGGGAATCACTGCAAGAATAGGAGTTTTGTGCTGTTCCGACCAAGCTCGCGGAGATTCTGTTCCTGTTTTATCAAGCCAAATTTTTTTCAGTTGCTCTTTCTTTTGATTTTTCTTATACTCCTGAACAAGGTTATCAATTAGCGTTGTATAATCCCCTTTGGACATTGTGAAGGCGTGAGCTATTTGCTTAAAAATATCGTCAATGCCTTCGGAGTCTATGCCTTCAAGAGAAAACGCACAAACCTCTTTGAAAATAGTCTTTTGGTTCTCAAAAAAGCTCTTAAACTCGGCTCTATTCACGCTCAATTGAGTATAGAATTCTTTTTCTTTGGAAGGAAGCAACTGACCAATAGACTTCAATTCTTTCAACAAGGACATAAATTGAGTTAAAGCACCGATTTTTTCCTTCATAGATTCAAAAGAAATGCGAATAAGATTGCATTGGTTTTTCCAGGATTCAAGAGTTCCTTTAAGATTGAAGTTATTAACATTCAACAAAGAATTAGTTTCATCTATAATGGAATACTCAATAATCACTTCATCAATTCTTTGATTTGCAGTACCCTGGTTCCAGACCCAATTTGCCGCATCAGCATCAGTAAATTTGCTTGCAACAACATTCAAATACTGTCCGCCATCCTGGATTTTCTGAGCCAAGGTTATAAGTTCCCCGTTTTTATACTCGACAAGATATTTCGCCATTCCGTTACGACAATTTTCTTTTGTTACAATGCTTTTCAAATCTCCAACAAGAGACTTTTCAGATAACGATAGCTTGCCAATATTATTTGCGATATCAACTTCACTAACGTTACCGCTGTTCGCTAATTCCACAAACAATTCAATAGCAGTGTCAATTACCGATTTTTCGCTTACAATATTCAATTCCTCTGTTATACACTTCAGAGTCCACATGGGGAAAGATAATTCTTTCATCTTATTTCTCACTCTGTCACGTGTATTTTGAATTGAAGTGCACAACTCCGCTGGGATTCCAAAAACGTTTGAAACAACATTTTGGAATTCTCTTTCAGCGGGAGTCATTGTAACAATGTACTTATCTCTGTATCGCTTGTCCGGCGTTTCTTGGATTTTAATGATTTCATCAATCATCACTTGCAGATGTACAACATTCATAACATCGGAAGTTTGATCATCTGTATAGCGATATTGATCAGATGTGTATTCTCTGAGAACAAAACCAAGAATAAACGCTGTAATATTACACGGCATCAATCCAAAAGGCTTCGATTTAGCAATGTCATAGATGCTGCTTATCGACACTCTTCCTTCAGATGCAAAATCAGCGTTGATTTTCTTCTCAATAGCACTCTTCAGCATACTGATTGCCAATCCGGGATTGGTTTCCCAGTATCGATCCAGATGTGAAGTTCCCCAAGCACTCTCAGCAACCTGTTCGGTTTTCAACAGTTTATTGGGATTGTTGAAGGTTCCCTCGCAAGAACCATTAACCGCGCTTTTTACACCTTGCTTTGCTTGAAGCGAAGACTTATACATATTAGCTGCAAGAGCGAATCTCCACTCAAATCCGCAAGGGTAAAAATCTCTGTCAACTGTATGCAACAAGTAATCTTTTAAGCTACTGAAATCTGGAATGTATTCATTGCAATATTCTCCATTGTTCTTTTTCCAAGAAACGTCATAGGCACCCGATTCGAGCCTATTACCCCACTCCAAATTCAATATCTTGAGTGCTTCTTTTCTTCTCTCTGCCTCACTGCCCTTGTCATTTCCTGCAAATGTCATGCTATCTGATAGATTGTCCTTATATCTTGCATACAAATCTGCACCAAGAGGAGTCTTTGCTATCACATAGATAATATTACACTCATCATATTCAGGATTACCTATGTATTCCTTAACAAGTTTACTCAGCAACGCACATTCAGTATCATTCTTGGCGAATCCAATAACAACTGGAATCTTCCCAGGAATAGGATTGTTGCGTATCAAGCGCACTCTCTGACCAAACGCATCTTGACCCACCAACACAATTTTGAAGCGATTGGCAATAGGAGAAGTAAAAAGCAATTTACCTGTAGGATTTTTAATATTATCGTCGCTATTAAATCCAGCATCATCAACCAATTTTGTCGTGGTATACTGGTCAATTTGTCCCTCGTACTCAGCCTTTTTACTGGTATCTACAGCCGCCATCAAAGGAGCAAAGCATTCTTTGTTATCTTTGAGCTTCTTTCTATAAAGAACGTGAAGATCCACTAAAGAACGAGCCGCATTAATTGCTTGTGCACCTTCCAAATTTTCAATTCCCTCAAATGCATTGGCAATGTTTGTATCTGTAGGGATAAACAAATCAACGCTATCGCCCAAGGACTGCGATATTGCTGTCATGAGAAGAACGGTTTTCAGAACTCTTCTCTGAGGCTCCATCAAATCTCCGGGATGAGAATTATTGTAATGATTCAGAATTGTTCTAACATCGCTCGACAACTGATCTTTTCCATTTTCATAGAAGAAATTCCACAGCATATCAATTGTAAATAACGGCTCGTCGTCTTCAGGGCCATAATTCTTGATATACCACTGGAAGCCATGAATTTCCTCGCCCTTATCATTTTTGATAAAGTCAAACATACTTCTTTGGTTTGAAGCAAACTGAGCAGATAAGTGCTTTAAAAGCAGTGCGGCATAAGGATGCATAGGCAATATTCTTGCCATATCATTCATAGTAAACTTCGGATCTTTCTTCTGAAGCTGCTTTAAAACAAGTTCTCTGGAAGTATTGGTTCTGTTAAACAGATCTCCCACCATTTCTTCCCACTCTTCGTTGATCGAGGGTTCTTTTACCTTCTCCATGGCTTCAGCCATAAGCCTAAAAGCCATAGTATCGGGCAACTCTATAAGACATGTAGGGTTGACAAATCTTCCGAGCAACTTTTTGTCATTATCGTTTTCCGCAAAAATACCTTCCGACTTATGAGTTACAATTACCAGATAAAACGGAGCCGTTTCGCTCAATTCTGCAAGTTTTTGGAATGTAGTCAAATCACTCATGTTGTTTTCAAAGTATTTCGTAAACTCATCCCAAATGAATACGATTGCTTTAAGATTATTTATCTTGATTATATCTTTAATCCATACAACCATAGCTTCCTTATCGAGAGTCATAGCATGGATTCCTTTGATCTTGGCGACCTTGAAAATTTTGTTCATCAAGACGATGAGTTTGTCTTTATCATACGATTTCAGCTTTTCGATGATACGATCTACATCATCACCACCAAATTCCGTAGGAAATTCGTCCTTGATTATACTATTAAAATAATTTTTGTTCGAAGTGTTGGAAAGCCATTTAATAACAGAATCCTTCAAAGAAGTTTCGCCCAAATACTCAACATTATTTTGAATCAAAGATTCTTTTATGCTTTCCTGAATTGCAAGCACAAGATCCTGTTCATTCAAGATGGATTGCGCTCCATAACGATGAACTGTGACAATCTTCTGACCCTGAGATTTTGCTCCTAAGAACTTGTTTAACAGATCATTATCCAAACTATATCTCTGAAAATACGCCTTTGTTTCTTCTTCGCTGGCTTCGAGAAGCTTTTTCAATGTCAGGGCTGCATAAGACTTACCTGTACCATAACCACCTTCTACCCAGATAGAAAGATGCTGCTTTGTCAAAACACTTACAGTATCTTTAATCAACTTTACGAAAGTCTCATGAGGGAAAAACTTGTGCCAATCAACTTTTCCTTCTTCAATTAATTCTCGATTGACGGCAGAGAAAAATTCTTCGTCAATATCAAAATAATAGCCATATTTATTCATATCAAATTACTCCTCTTCGAATAAAGCCAAGACATCTGCAGATGTCTTTTCTTTCAAGTTAATATTGTCTAGATCTAACACAAACGATACAGAAATAAATTCAGGATAGTTGTTAGCAAGTCCACTTAAAACTCTTTCCATCGTTTTTCTATCCAAGCCGAAGATTTGTGTCGGGCTAATGCCATCACTTTCAATCTCATGGTTCAAAAGGCGAGTCAACGAAAACTGCTTATAATCGCCACACGCTTCAGAAAATTTATACAGCGCATAAAGAACCACTTTGGGATCTGGATTCAACCATGGGATTCTTGTAAAACCTGATGCTTTTCCAGAATCTCTATCGGGCATACCAAGTCCTACTTGAGAAAAAGGCAGATCAATAAAACGTGAGTAAGATCTCCATATATCATTAGCGGCTCTTTCCTGTGTACCGCAGTCAACTAACAATGTAGTAGCATAACTTCTACTAATATTCTCATTGAATCCAAAAGATTTGACAAACCAACCAATTTGAGGTGTGTATGCCAAATTTGACAAGATCAAGCCCCAAGCCGACAAATCATCCAACCCAATTCTTTCGATAATCTTAGCAGTTCTACTAAAGCCTTTTTCATCTATCAAATCTGCATCCTTCAAAAAACGCTTGAAGAAACTATACATTTGAGATCCAAGATCGTGATTATAATCAAATTCGTTCTTATATTTGAAATACTGCGCTATCCAATCCAATTTAGGAGCGTGAGTTGAATAGCAATTCAAACTTTTTTGTCCCATTCCCATTCCTCCTTTAGGCATTGCCAATGATTTATAAACCAGACAACCATTATCAACTTTGTGGCATTCAGAACAATGCTTGCACCTATCGCTTATCATAACTGCTCCGTCAATAATTTTCAAACAACCGTTATGGCAATCTGCTTCACATTCTCTACACCCAACACAATTTGCTGTTTTTCTGAAAACATTCTTTAATAGCTTTACAAAAATAGGTTTTTGCTTACATAAACTACCACTAATCTCAACTTTAATAATGTCATCCTGTTCAATCAAAGCAAAGTGTAGTAATTCTCCTCTGAAAAGAATTTGATATGGCGAATGATCATTTTGCAAAACGCCGATAGTTTTAATCCATTCACGCCAATTTGTTTTGGGATGAATTACTGTAATTTCCGTCTTTGAGGAACTTACTATTTCGTTATAATTGCTATTCAAAGAGATATCTCTTCCATTCAATCGTGCACGCCAACCGGTATTACTTAAAAATTCATCAAGCTTTTCCTTAGAACCGATGCTATCTTTGTACAAGTCTTTAATAATATCTAGGTAATTATCCACTTCGTTTTTATAGCAAGCCTTACGGAAAAAGGCATTTTTTTCTGAAACGTTTGGGCACACCAAGCAACCTGCTCTGTTGTTACCTTTTTTATAACAATCATTGATGGGAAGATTGTTTGCATAAATATATAGAAACAATTCTGCACTATTCCATTCCAATATAGGATTACAACTATACTGTCCCTTATGTTTTTCGCCTAAACTCACGAAATCATAATCATTTCTGCTTACACTTTCGCTTGCCCTAACGCCAATAAACGCCATCCCGGTGAAGTTTATCTTGCCAAGCAACTCCCTTAGCAAAATGATCTGGGGAGATGTCTTATGCACACTGCAACACCATCGAATGGTCTGTGCAGGAGGGCCGAACTTTCTCCAACTTTCTTGTGGCTCAAAATGGGAAGTTGCGCGAATAAAGTCAATATTTTGTTCCGCACATGTTCTTTGGATTTCTTCTACCAATTTATATGTATCTGGAAATTCCATTTTTGTATCGCCAAATAAAACTTTAAAAGCATTATGAGGAAGGGCTCTTTGAACCAAATCTAAAGTTACTACGCTATCTTTACCGCCAGAGAAGGCAACATAAAATATGTCTACTTTCTTTTGATAATCGATATAAGTGTTATATATTTTCTTTATTGTTTCTTGAGTCAAACTTTCAATTATTCCTAAGTTTTTTTCTATCATAGCAGGAATATCTACAAAGCGTAATTCTTCACCGTTAGGCTCCGGATCTTCAACAAAAATCAATTCAGGCGCCTGACATATAGAGCCACCTCTTGTTTTTGCAACAAGTCTTCCCCTGTAAAAATAGTTATTTGCCTCCGCCCACATTAGTGGATAAGCATCCGACTTAGGATAATTCCATTTAGCATCAAATCCTAAAATATCTAATTCTTTATAGTAAACAGGGCGTGGCTCTTTGCTGAATGCCAGCGGTGTGGCATTCAATATATAGCCGCCTGTTTGTGAATCCCATTCATATGAATACATCGGTATTAATCCTTTCTTCTGGCCTTGGCAATAATAAGTAAATCTTCAATGTTTTTGTACCGTTTTCTAGCAATGAAACCGTCTTCAACCAAACGTTCTAATGCCTCTTTTGCGGTTTGAATTTCTCTGTTAAGCACAAGATATTCAGTAACCACATCATCGATAGAATTCAATGAAACGGTTTTTTTTACTACAGCACCGCAGCATTTTCCTTCAGCATATCCACCATGGCACAGCTTAAACTCATCACTATATTTAGCCACATAACTTTCAAGCAAATATTCTGTCCACGGATAACATGTGCTTGGATATATTGCAAAATTGCTCGCTTCTTTTAATGAACACATATTCCCAATTACTATTTGATTAAGAACAGCATCTATAGCTGCCGAATCAAACTGTAACGCTTCATTGGGAACATAATCATTATCATTAATGCGTGAAGAAACCTCATTGATCGCCTCAAAATAAACATTACCTACTCCTATTTGCTCTTTTAAATTGATTAGAGCAGACAGCGTAAAATAACGTTCGCTTTTTGCAAAAGATCTAAAAACTTCAGCATTATCGATATTTGTCTCTTTTTTGCAAATGATGTTTGCATTAAACTTAAATTTATCTTTAAGCTTATATGCTATAGCTCCACGAATTCCTCTATCGCCAAAGTCTCTAATGCTTTCATACAAACCAGGCATTTTGGTTTGTATCCTTGTCAACAATTCATTTCCAAACATGCAGTTGTGAATATTAAGTGCCTCGTTGATAAGATTTTTGATTGACTCAAGATCTTCTTCAGTTATACCCATGGAATCAATCAAGAATCTGTCGTTATTGTTTGTGACAATAATTCTATCATCAGACCAAATAACCCTTTGAATAGCCCCTTCGGTCAAATGAGGTAACAATGCCTTAATTTTATCAACAGACATAGGAAATACAGATTCAAATAAAATTTGTTCAACTTCCTTAGCAGCATCAATAACAACGGTTGCATTCATAGCAAGATATCCGTCTAAAGCAGCATACTGAGGATATTCTTTTTCCAAATATTTTTTCAACAATACAACATCTGGGATTTTTTCTGTCATTTCATAACCAAAATGATCCAGGATATTATCAAAAAAGACATATCCCTTGCTTTGCATTGCAGTCTCAATATAATCGTTTGCTCGGATTTTTAATCCATATTCCATCAAAGCCGACGGCGCATAATATTTGCCGTTTACTTGCAAACAGGTTTTGTTAAGTGATTCTTCAATTGATTCTCCATCAATTTCTAAAGATTGAGAATACATTTCTTCATAAAATCGCTTGATTTTCTTAAAATTAATTGCTCCTGGTAAGAATCCGGAAACGTACCGGTTCTCAATTACCTCGTAGAGGCGTTTATCTACTTCCGACAATTCTGTAAGAGTGTTTTCTTCCACAGAATGTGTTGCTACAACAGATTCAGCGACGTGCCCATCTTTGCCTTCCAAATATCGTATGACAACGTTCTCATAATCGACTTTACATATATCCAATAATAATCTTATGGTTCTAACTATCTCTGTTGCGCTTTTATTTCCTTCTGCATACATGCCATTGCGAACCAATACCGGACTTCGCAAATCTTTGTCATTAAATGATAGCCATGTACACTCGGTATTTCTTGCCAGTTCACCAATTTGATATGGGTAGTCCTCACACAAAGAATTTAACACAGACCTATACACATCTCTCCAGCTTGCAACATTACTATCTATTGCACCAAAATACATTACCAGTTCAGGTTTTGTAAAACTGAGCTTTGTCGAAGGAGAATAGTCATAGTTTTTGAGTTCATTTCGTTGTGAAGCATTTATTCCGTCTTCTTTTTTATCTTTCAAAAAATCAACATAATACTTCCAAGATATATCAAATATTTTCGCTGAATTTTTATGCGACAAACGAAACAATCTCATTGCTTGCATTTTTGTTCTAAAAGTATTGAACTTATCCTCATCTGGAATATCCCAAACAGAAACTTTTGACACGTTGTGCTTAGTTGCATATTCCGATACTTCATCGATAGCTGCTATAATAAGATTTGGAGCCGGTTTTTTTATTTGTTTGGTTTGAAGCCAAGAAGAAAATGCATCTCGGTTTGAGCAAATTGTAGGGCTATCTTCGTGCATCATATGCTGTTTCTCCTCGCTGTAATCAATCCAACCGTGTGCCTGATTTAAAATGATATTGTATTCAGCTTGGTTGGTATGGTATAGTGCGACAACTTCGCAAAAAACTTTTGAATGTGACTTCATTTTGCATTCAATATCAAAAGCAGTCGCTTTCATCGCCACCATTTGCATAGAGATACCATTGGTATTTCTATAGGTGTCATCAATAGTCAAACCCCGATTTTGCGCCATGGAACGAAGTTGTTTGGATACTCTTTCGACGGCATCGTTCCTGCTTTCTATGTTGTTTTCAATATTTAATACTGCTTCAAGTAATACTGCAGCCTCGTATTTATCCCACATTTTACGTTCAGACATAGCGCACCTGTATCAATCTTTATTTGTCTTCGGGAATGAATTCCATAATATCGTCCACGCCGCAGTTTAGAGCGGCACATATTTTACCGAGAGTTTCAACAGTAACATTTTCGTCTTTGCTCATTTTTGTAATAGTATAGTTACTGATATCTGCTACTCGGGCGAGGTCTTTTTTCTTCATATCATGGTCAATTAAAAGCTTCCATAGTTTCTTGTAACTAACAGCCATAAGTACACCTCATAAAAAGTTATAATTCGACAAAATAAGTATATCATAAAGCCCAGAATATTGCAATGGTTAAAATAGAGCGATAACTATATTCTTTTTTGATAAACCATTATATTTTCCCGAATCATTAAACAAAAGAGGTTGCGCATACTTTTTATGCGCAACATCTTTTTAAATAATCTTAGTATTGTTTATAATTTTTGATAATTATTAAAACCAACTGGCATATCTTTGATCGAAGGCACGATCGGAATCTTTTTTTGCAATTTCATCCAGCATATCATACAATTCTTCATCATATATGATATTGAAAAACTCATCTTCGAAAGAAAATCTGTCTATGCCAATAACAATATTGCAATCTCGGAATTTTGATAATAAATCAAACAATACCGACCTGTCATATTTATTGCGATCTCTCAACAAATCAAATAATAAATTTTTCAAATTAAATAATCTAACTTCATTATTGTTGTCGGTGATATATTTTTGAATGTTCTCATAGGAAATTTCAAACTTTGAATTAGAGAAAAATAAATCTATATAATCCTCGTCTAAATCATCAGCATTATTGTTGGCTTTGGTTTTTATGCTATTTAGGTCTTTATAAAAATGCTGTTGAACACGCTTATCGGTAATTCTTAACGCATTTCTTGCTGTTCCTAAATGCACTTTCTCCGGTACACTCGTTGAAAACTTTATAAAGTGAAAAGCACTATCTTTAACAAGAACTGCATTAGGATATTTTTTTAATAGCAACTCATATAGAGTGAAATTATTAGCTCTATCTGAATATATGCCCTTTTCTATTTTATAAAGGTCTTTCCTCTTAAGTGCTTTTTGAAGTTTATAATCAGTGCCATATTCTTCTATAGCCTCTTTATAATTTAACAGCATTGCTCTATCTCAAGTCCTTTTTGTCACGTTTTGATTTTTTCGTGTGAGTGATTACTCTAATACATAATATCACACTTTTCCTTTATTTATCAATGTTTTTGTTGACTTTTTTAAGAAAATGTGATATTATTTTCTGCGGAGAAGTATATCCATTTCAAAGACTGCTACTGGCAGTCTTTTATTTTTATAAAGAAAGCATCAATTTCAGAGAAATCTGGGTTGGTGCTTTTTTTATGCCCAAAAGGAGGTGATAACATGAAAAAAGATACTTGCGAAAAATCGATTGTCCAAGAAAGAGGGCATTATATTTTTAGAGCTTCTCGAAAAAATCCTAAAACCGGACAAATCGAATATGCAAAAAACTATGGCAAAAAAGCGTTTAAGATATGGGTAAATGATTAAGCAGTATTCTTTTTAGAATGCTGCTTTTATTATGCCTATATCAAAAGTGAGGTGATAATATATGTAAGGTAAAAAGTGTTGAATTGACCGCCCATTGACAGTGAATTTCAATGGACAGTCACTATTATTTACTCTTAAAATACTTCTCCATAAGTTTGATGTGCTTATTGGACATATTGGTTATTGTGTAGCCGTAGGAGCAGTAGAAGTCGATGAGCCAGAGTTTTGGGATTATTCTTGTGGTTTGGGTTTGGACGGACTTCAGGTGGCCTTGGCGAAGCCAGCGGTTGACTGTGTTATCAGTATAGCCTGTAGTTACGATGACTTGCGGTACGGTGAGTGCATCGGGGAAGGATTCGAATTCTGCTTCAAGCCACGGGCGGAAGGTTGACGGCAGAGAGGAAGGAAATCCTATTTTGCGTGGTCGGGGTTTTCGTGTGTTTCCATACTTTGCAGTAGAGAACTCGGCGTGGGGTGTAACGTATTTTTCAGGATGTTTTGCCGAGTCCTCTATGTAGGTAAGCAGGTCTTCCTTCAGCACGGTATATTTTCTCGTTCTCTTTCCAGTGTTTTGGCATTTGATAAATCCGTTGTTCAGCATCCACGCGCATTTACGTTTGCTGATATGCAAGGCGCACCGCACTTGTTCACCCGACAGCACTTGCGGTAAGCTGCTCAACATTTCTTATCACCTCGTATCGTATACCGTTTGCCTTTATCGTTTGCGGTCTTAACGAGGTAATCTATGAAGGCATCTTTAGTGAATATGTAACCGCCTTTATAGGTATAGGATTCGATCTCACCGTTTTTGAGCGCGGCATAGATTGTGTTCTTGCCGACAGGCGACCATCGGTTTGCTTTCATCGGGGTTAAGATATCGGGGCATTTCTTAAGCATCTTTTCATAAGCTTCTCTTTGTTTTTCTTGGTTCATTTTAATTCTCCTTGTGTTTTCTTTGCCCGAGAACACACAAAGGTTTTTAATGGATTTCTCGCATCTATCTCGCAAATTTCTCGCAAAAAATCATTAGTTTTTCAATTTCTCGCAAAATCTACGGACGTATTGCACATTTCAGGGACGGAGAGGGGCGGTGCGGCAGATACTGCCTTTTGCTCGAAATGCTGTGTACGCAAGTACCTAGGGTTCGAATCCCTAACTCTGCGCCAAAATAAAAACCACCCCTTGCGGGTGGCTTTTTATTTTGCTGAGTGTTAGACTCGGATGAGAACTATTTTTGCCGAAGGGAAAAATGTTCGGCGACGCCACATCAAAGCCGCGATAGGTTTTGATGCGGCATAAGTCTCGAGTAAGGCAAACGATTTTGGGCACCGCTCGGAGCGGTCAAAAGCGTGCCGACGCAGAGTATCCCTAACTCTGCGCCAAAATAAAAACCACCCCTTGTGGCACCCTCCGTAAGGAAGGTGCCACAGTTATATTCGCCTTGCGGCGAGTTATATTGCTTCGCAGTTATATGATGCTTCGCATCGTGATATTGTCCTTCGGACAGTTAAGAGGCGAATATAATATCACTGAAACCGCAAGGTTTCAATATCACTTTTGCTGTTAGGCAAAAATATCACTGCAAAAGATAGTTTGCAATATCACTTTACCAGCCGAGAAAGATATTCTTTATTTTCGGCAAGTATTTGCCTTTCTGAAAGTATGTAACCCACTATGACACTTTCAGTTCCGGAAAGTGTCATTTCTATTTATATTGAAAAAAGGAGACAACTTCTTTACGAAGTGTCTCCCTTGCGGATGGTTCTATTTTTTTGTTGACAAAAACAAATTTATGTTGTATTATTGTGTTAGTCAAGTAATACAGTCAAGGAGGGGCTTATGGTTTTTGATTTTAATAATGCTACACCGATTTACATGCAAATTGTTGAAAAATTAAAGATTGCTATAATATCGGGCGAGCTAAAATCAGGCGAGCGTTTACCATCGGTTAGAGAATTAGCGCTTGCATCTCAGGTTAACCCTAACACCATGCAAAAGGCCCTTGGAGATTTAGAAGAATTAGGGCTTATTTTTACCGAGCGAACGAACGGCAAGTTTGTAACGAATGATACTTCCCTCATAGACTACTTTAAACAAAAATATGCCGAGGATTTAACCCTTACCTATTTAAAGAATATGCAAAATATTGGATACTTGGCAGACGATATAGCCGAGCAATTAAAGAAATTTGGAGGTAACAAATGAACACGTTATTAGAGTGCAAGGGCTTATGCAAAAGCTTTGGAGAAAAGAAGGTACTCGACAATATAAATTTGTCGGTAGAAAAAGGCAAAATTATTGGTCTTTTAGGTAAAAACGGAACGGGAAAATCAACCCTTATAAAGCTTATAAACGATTTATTGACGCCAACCTCGGGCGAGGTGTTAGTTTGCGGCAAGAAGCCGGGCGTAGAAAGCAAAAAGATCATAGCTTTTTTGCCCGAACGCACCTATCTTGATAAATCTATGAGGGTTTCGGACATTATAAAATACTTTGCCGATTTTTATGATAACTTTGATAGCGAAAAGGCGTACAAATTACTAAACGACTTGGGTCTTGATGCTAATTTAAAACTTAATAAAATGAGCAAGGGTATGCAAGAAAAGGTACAACTTTGTCTGGTTATGAGCCGTAATGCCGACCTTTATATACTTGATGAGCCGCTTGGCGGCGTTGACCCGGCTACGAGGGACTATATTCTTGATACCATACTTTCTAACTTCAATGAGGGTGCTAGTGTTATTATTTCCACCCACTTAATAAGTGATATCGAGCGAATTTTAGATGAGGTTATCTTTATAAATGACGGTAAAATCATACTCCATTCCGACTGCGATGAATTGCGCACAAGCGAAAACGGATCGATTGACGAAATTTTTAGGAGGACATTCAAATGTTAGGCAAGCTTTTAAAATATGATTTAAAATGGAACCTTAAATTCTTAAGTATTTTTTATATCCTAACCTTGTTCTTTGCCATTTTGACGAGGATTTTTATTAACATAGAGAACTCGTTTTTTATGGATATTGTAGGAAAAATTTGCACGGGTGCCACTATTTCGTTAATTTTCAATATAATTGTAAATAACACTTTTAGGCTTTGGGCAAATTTCCGCCAAAAAGTATACGGCGATGAATCCTATCTTACCCACACGTTACCTGTAAAGAAGAGTTCTATATATTTTTCAAAAATGTTAGCTGCCGTTATTTCCCTATTTATCAGCTTTCTCGTCATAATTTTTGCTCTTTTTGTTGCCTATTACAGTAAAGATGGTTTTGAGAGTCTAAGAGTAATTTTAAACCCTATATTTAACTCTATTAAACTGTCCTTTACAGGTGCTTTAGCCATTTTGATTTTAGTTTTATTTTTAGAACTTTTAAACATGCTGCAGTGCGGCTTTACAGGTGTTATAATCGGGCATCGTTTTAATAATGCAAAGATAGGTTTTTCGGTTTTATTTGGATTTATAACATATATGATAAGCCAAGCAATAATTTTAGTTTTGTTGTTTATCCCTGCAATTTTCAATAGCAATTTTATGAACTTGTTTTTTACAACCGATACTGTAAGCCCCGAAATAATCAAATTTGTGATTATCCTTTCAACTATTAGTTATTTGCTTTTGGTGATTTTAGGATTCTTTATTAACAAAAAGCTCTTTAGCAAGGGCGTTAACGTTGATTAAAATTAAACACAGCTAATTTTCTAAACAATCGACATACCTATTTGTAGGTGTGTCGATTTACTTTTTCAAGTTTTTGTGATATAATGTCGTTTAATATACATTTACGTGTGTTTTACGAGGGATATTTATGAAAAAGATAAAAAATGCTTCGGAATTACTATGGGTTTTGGGAATAGTTTTTGTAGCACTGGGGGTAACTATTTGCAGCAAAACAAACCTCGGTGTATCAATGATTGCCGCACCCGCATTTGTGGTTGCAGAGGTGGCAACTGAGCTTAATGCATTCTTTAATGTTGGCGTTACCGAATATATTATACAAGGCTTTGTGCTTATTATTATGTGCATAATTGTCGGCAGGTTTAATTGGCGATACTTGCTTGCCTTTGCGGTGGCGGTGCTATACGGATATACACTCAATTTATTTATATGGCTTTTTGGCAGTATAGAGTTTAATGCCGTGTGGTTACGCTATTTGATGCTTATTGTGGGCGATGTTTTGGTGGCTTTTGGCGTTGCCTGTTTTTTCCGTACATATATGCCGCTTCAGGTATACGAGCTTTTTGTTGCCGAAATTGCCGACCGCTTTAAAATCAGCATAACAAGAGTTAAAAGTGTTTTTGATATAACACTGCTAATTATATCGGTACTCCTTGCATTTACTTTATCGGGCGATGCCGCCGAGTTTGACTGGTCAACAATTTGGTATTCATCATTCCATAGTATTGGTATAGGCACACTGATAACCACCGCAATTAACTCCCCTACCATTGCTTTTATGGGCAAAATGATTGACCGCTTTTTTGAAGCGACACCAAGGTTTCCAAAGCTTGAACAAATACTTAAAAGAAATCAGGCCTAACTGTCTGATTTCTTTTAATTTTTATATTGAGTTTGGAATAACTTTCTAATATAATAGAATTATAAAAAGACTGGAGGGAATTTTATGCCTATTATAGAAAAAAGCATTTTGGAAATAGACCCCTACCTTGCGCCGTATAAAAAAGATATTGAACTGCGTACTAAGCTTTACACCGAAAAACGCGCGGAATTATTGGGAGAACACGGCAGTATATCTGATTTTGCAAACGGGCATAAGTTTTTTGGTTTTCACAAAACGGCTGATGGCTGGGTATACAGAGAGTGGGCACCCGCGGCTGAAAGAATGTATCTTACAGGCGATTTTAACGGTTGGAACACCGAAAGCCACGAATTGACAAGGCTCCAAAACGGCGTTTTTGAAATACAGCTCAAAGGTAAAAACGCTTTAAAAGCGGGACAAAAAGTACAGGCAATCGTAATACATAACGGACAAATGCTGCGCCGCATACCGCTTTATGCCACCCGCGTTGTGCAAGACCCCGAAAACTTTCTTTGGTGTGCCGAAATTGAGGACACATTCGCGCCTTTTAACTGGACGGATGATGGCTTTATGCCCGCCAAGACCCCGTTTATTTACGAGTGCCATATCGGTATGTCGGGCGAGGAAGGCAGAATAAGCACTTATAATGAGTTTCGCAAAAATGTTTTGCCGAGAATTAAAAAGCTCGGCTACAACACCATACAAATTATGGCTATTATGGAGCATCCCTACTATGGCTCCTTCGGTTATCAGGTGTCTAACTTTTTTGCGGCATCCTCCCGTTACGGCAACAGCCGTGAGCTTAAAAAGCTCATAGACACAGCGCATAAAATGGGTATTACGGTCTTACTCGATATTGTACATTCCCATGCAATAAAAAACACAAACGAGGGCCCAAATGAATTTGATGGTACCGTGTACCAGTTTTTCCACGAGGGTGCAAAGGGCGACCACTCGGCTTGGGGTACAAAGCTATTTAATTACGACAAAAATGAGGTTATACACTTCCTTTTATCTAACATAAAATACTGGATGGAGGTTTTCCATTTTGATGGCTTCCGTTTTGATGGCGTAACCTCAATGCTTTATCACGACCACGGGCTTGGCAGTGCATTTACGGGCTATGATATGTATTTTTCAATGAATACCGCAACCGATGCCGTTACATATTTACAGCTTGCCAACGAGCTGATACACGAAATAAACCCCTATGCCCTATCGGTTGCCGAAGATATGTCGGGTATGCCGGGAATGTGCCTGCCTATAGAAATAGGCGGTATTGGTTTCGATTACCGCTTATCAATGGGTGTGCCTGATTTATGGATAAAATTTCTTAAAGAATACACCGATGAAAACTGGGATATCGGCAAGCTCTGGTACGAGCTTACAAGCCGCAGACCGAAAGAGAAAAACATCGGCTACTGTGAATCGCACGACCAAGCTCTCGTAGGCGATAAAACAATAATGTTTAGGCTATGCGATGCCGAAATGTATACCGGTATGCAAAAGTTCGGCGGCAATTTGGTGGTTGACCGCGGAATTGCTCTGCATAAAATGATACGCCTTGTAACCGCCGCGCTCTCGGGGGATGGATATCTCAATTTTATGGGCAATGAATTCGGCCACCCCGAGTGGATAGATTTCCCACGCGAGGGCAACGGCTGGAGTTATCACTACTGTCGCAGACAGTGGAGTCTTGTAGACAATGAAAATCTTCGCTACAGAGAGCTTAACGATTTTGATAAAGCAATGATTAAACTGCTTAAAGAAAATGACATACTGGGAAATAGAGCCATAAACAAGTGGTTGCATCAAGATGATAAGGTGCTTATATTCTCAAAAGGCGATTATATTTTTGCCTTTAATTTCCACCCCGTAAAATCGTTTGAGGGATATTTTGTGCCCGTTGATTTAGGCGGTACATACAAGCCCGTTTTATCCAGCGATGACGGTAAATACGGCGGCTATTCGCGAGTAGATACCAAATGTAAGTATAAAACCTATAAGCGTAGTGATAACGGTTTTATCGGTTTCAACTGCTACTTACCAAACCGCTCGGCCATAGTTTTCAAAAAGGTTAAATAACGAGGGCATTTATGAACACAAACAACCATACAAGATTGTGCTCACTTATAAGCCCATATTTTTCACACGCGAGATATGCGAAAGACATTTCCGTTAAACACGTTATTAACAGGTAGTCAGAATTTAAAACGATGATACGCGACAGTTACTTTTATGATTCTATAATGGACCTTGTTACCACTAATAAAAAACCACCCGCATAGCGGGTGGTTTTTCATTTTAGGTCTACGCCCTAACCGATACTGGCGGCGCTGGGGTGCGCTTTATTGTTGGCCTGCCAGCCATGCATATTATATTTGCCACCCGTAAACGGGTTGGCACTATGCAAGCCTTCTCCAGCGGAGAAGGTGGCAAAACCCAAGGTTTTGAC
>JAZNIQ010000271.1:0-9039 GCA_045577555.1 Candidatus Fimenecus sp. | reverse complement strand
GTTCGAATCCCTTGCTCTCCGCCAAAAACTAGGGACACCACTTATTTTAAGTGTGTGTCCTGTTTTTATATTTATGGGGTGTTTTATGTTTGAGCAAATAATCAATACTTTAAACGATGCGTTATACAGCTATATTCTCATTATTATTCTAGTGCTTGGTGGTTTGTATTTCACATTACGCACCAAATTTGTCCAATTTAGATTGTTAAAGGAGCAGTTCCGTGCAGTAATGGAGAAGCCAAAAGATGGCAACGGTGTTTCTTCATTTCAGGCATTGATGGTTTCAACAGCATCACGAGTAGGCACGGGTAATATTATAGGTGTTTCAACTGCACTTTGTCTTGGCGGATTTGGTTCAGTTTTTTGGATGTGGGTCATTGCAATTGTGGGCAGTGCATCAGCATTTATCGAAAGTACTTTAGCACAGATTTATAAGAGAAAAGGACCGGACGGTAGCTATGGTGGACCTGCATATTATATCGAAACTGCTTTGCATAGCAAACCATTAGCAATTGTCTTTTCAATTTTGCTAATTTTGACTTATTGTTTTGGCTTTAATATGCTCGCATCATATAATCTTCAATCCACATTTTCAGGATATAGTTTTTATGATGCAAACACTACACCTTGGCTTATTGGTCTTATTGTTGCCATTGTAGTAGGTTATTGCCTTTTTGGTGGAGGTAAGCGAGTTATCAAGGTTACAAGCACACTCGTGCCACTTATGGGTGTTGCATATATTCTCGTAGCCTTTGTAATTGTATTTATGAATATTGGATTATTACCCGATATCCTCAAAACTATTTTTGCAGAAGCTTTTAATTTTGAAGCGATTTTTGGCGGGTTTAGTGGCTCTTGTGTAATGTATGGCATCAAACGCGGACTTTTCAGTAATGAAGCAGGTGTAGGCTCTGCACCTAATGCATCTGCATCAGCTGAAGTTAATCACCCAGTAAAACAAGGCCTTGTTCAAGTTTTATCAGTATTTATTGATACTGTTCTTATTTGTTCTGCAACTGCGTTTTTGTGCATGAGCTCGGGCGTTGAGCCGTCAGCAGAACTTTCTGGTGCACCTTATGTTCAGGCGGCTCTTACTAAAACTCTTGGCTCTTTCGGACCTATATTTATAACTGTTGCAATGATTTTGTTTGCGTTTACAACTCTTATTGGTAATCTTTTCTATGTTGATAAATGCATTTTTCATATTTTCGGGAAAAAGCCAAGCAAAATTTTTATGAGTATATATTATATTATTGCTTCTGTTGTAATTTTTGTTGGTACAGGACTGAGTGCGGACTTGCTCTGGGGTATTGCCGATGTAACAATGGGTGCTATGACAATAATCAATATGCCTGTAATTCTTTACCTTGGTAAATATGCATTCAGAGCCTTAAAGGACTACGAAAAACAGCGAAAAGACGGTGTTGAGCCTGTATTTAATGCAAATGATATTGATTTACCAGATAAAACCGATTATTGGAATTAAACAATTTTTTCACTCTATACATAAACTGTATAGGGTGATTTTTTATGCGTAGCTTTGAATATAACAGAAACAATGCAGTCGAATATGCAAAACAGTTCGCATTGTCAAGAAATCCTCGATATTACGATTTTCACGAAATAGGTGGGGATTGCACTAATTTTGCCTCACAATGTATTTATGCTGGTGCAGGAGTAATGAATTACATGAAAGATATAGGTTGGTTTTATATCTCACCCAATGACCGCGCGGCTGCTTGGTCGGGTGTACAATATCTTTACAAATTTTTGATAACAAATAAAAGTGTTGGTCCTGTTGGCAGAGAATATAATTTAAGTGAAATCCAGCTTGGTGATATAATCTTTTTGAATAATGGGCAAAGACTTTACCATACGCTTGTTGTGACAGGTTTTGATACTGACGGAGAAATACTGATTTGTGCACATACGGTTGATTCTTATATGCGCCGACTTGATAGTTACAGATACAACTCATTAAAACCTGTGCATATTGAAAAGGTAAATACTTGGTAAAAGAAAAAGGCAGTTTAAAACTGCCTTTCATTGTTATTTAACCATGCGACTGATTTCTTTAATGATGCAACCGTTTTAGTTTCTAAAACAACAGTGCATTTTTGTTTTTTAGCTAATTGTATAAACTTAATAATATCAACATTACCTGTTCCTAACGTCATATGGTCTTGCTTACCTTGCGCATCGTGTAAATGTAGGTGAGAGAGTTTATTTTTTCTATCCATAATTATTTTTTCATCATTACCACCGATACAATGATTATGACCAATATCAAATGTTAAAGCAAAGACAGGACTTTGTAACAATACATCGATTGCTTGAATTTGAAAATCAGTATATCCGTTTGTATTTTCAATGCAAACTTTAATTTTATTATTTCCTATTGCATTTTCAACTGCATTTCTAAAAGAAACTATATTTTTTAAATAGTCTTCTTTATATTGTTCAAATAAATAGATTTTATTATCTGGTAATGTAAAATAAACGCCTTTTGATAAATGCATGTTTAAGATTTTAATATCAAGCTTTTTTGCTGTTTCAATAGTGTCAAGAACAGTTTTTAAATATGCATTTGCAACATAATTGTTAAAATCACTAACATTTAAATTCTCGTCTAAGTGAATGGTAAAAAATATATTATTGTCCTTTTGGAGTCGATTAAACTTTTCAACATCAATATTTTCAGGCTGATATTGTGGTAAATTCATGTTCAACTCAATAAAATTGAAACCTAACTCTTTGCACAACTTAATTGATTCATCTATTGAGTTGTTTTCAATAAGAGTAGGAATGCCCCAAAACATAATTTCACCTCATTCTCAATTACATCTGCTCTAAAATATATTGTTTTACATCTTCTAATTTGCTTTCTTTCCATTTACCTTCTTCTGCTTTTTCGGCTAATGGACAAATAATATAAAAGTCTAATGTTTCTCCGGGTACGCGTCCTGTTCGTAATGGCTCGGCAAAATGCTCTTTCCATTTTTCTTCAGTTGCGCCTTTAAATTCTTCGGGCTTTAAATAAGTCATTTGACGCTTTGTTGCCGCAATAAGCATTTTAGCTGAAAGGGGGGCTAAAAGGTTATATTCGTACTCTTGAACATCAACAAATATGCGTGGCAACTTATCTTTAACAATTCGTTCTTCGCCGCGAACAATTCTTAGTCCCATTGGCTCATAAGTAAATTCATTTTCAGTAAAATTAATTTTTATAATTAAACCAATATCAGTATTATATTGTGAGCGCTGATAATCTGTATCAAAAATAAAATTACCTAATGAATAGAAAATAATTTTATCACCGACAGTTTCATAATTCATAGGTACATGCGGGTGATGTGCAACAACAATATCCGCACCCATTTCAAGATATTTGTGGTATCTTTCGCGAGTATAGGGTGAGGGGAGCGGAGTAAATTCTTCACCCGCGTGGGCTACAACAATGCACCAACGACAAGTCTTTTTAATTTCGTCAATGGATTTCTGAATCTCGTCAAGGTCGCTCCAACTGTAACAACCGGGTTTGTCAACGTCAGCCTTGCGACAAGCTCGTTGATAACCCACACCGAACATACCAATTCCACCTGCTTCGTTAAGAATAACAGGCTTTCTTGCTTCGTCAATATTCATTCCGGCACCAATCGTCTGCACACCGTTTGCTTTAGCAATTTTTAATGTACTTTCAATACCATAAGCGCCAGCATCCATAATATGATTATTGCATATATTCCAGATGTTTGATTTCATTTTATTTAGGACTTTAATTGCCTGTGGGTCAATTGTATGCAATAACTGCTGAACACCGCTTTGAGTTGTATTCTGTTCTGCAAATGCAACAGGACCTTCAACATTTGCAATAACATGGTCGGCACTGTGAAGAAAGTCAAGAATTTCTTTTGATATTAAATTTTCATCATCCCATTTACCGTACATATATCGGTCAAAACCAATATCACCAGTAAAAACTAAAGAAGTTTTATTTTTCATAAAAACACCTTAATTTTTTAATAAAAAAGACCTCGATGCTATGCGAGGTCTTTTGGTGCGGGTAGCAGGGGTCGAACCTGTACACCTCTCGGCACAAGATCCTAAATCTTGCGTGTCTGCCAATTCCACCATACCCGCAAATTACTTTTGTATTATAACAAAGAAAATTTAAAAATTCAATAGACAAATCCGTTATTATGTTATAAAATATATTTGATTATTATGTCAAATTATGTTATGTTGCAATTGGAGGTTATAACTATGGGATTTATGAAAACTCGTTGGACGGATTTGGTTGACAGAAATAACCCGTTACCTGAATATCCTCGTCCACAGATGGAAAGACATAATTGGATGTCAATGAATGGTGTTTATGATTATGCTATTGTTGATTCATCAGTTGAATGGGTTGATAATTATGAAGGTGAAATTGTTGTTCCATTCGCAGTGGAAAGTATGCTTTCAGGTGTTGAAAAGCCTTTAAAACCTGACCAAAAACTCTGGTATAAAAAAGTATTTACTGTTCCTGAAACTATGATTGGCAAAAACATTCTTCTTAATTTTGCTGCTGTTGACTGGGAATGTAAAGTTTATGTCAACAAAGAACTTGCTGGCACACACAGAGGTGGTTATGCAACATTTTCAATTGATATTACCAAATTACTCAAAGATGGTGAAAACGAGCTTGTTGTAAGCGTCTTTGACCCGACTGAAAGTGGTTGGCAACAGAGAGGTAAACAAGTTAATGATACTCATGGTTTCTGGTATGTTGCTACATCAGGTATTTGGCAATCAGTTTGGCTTGAGGCGGTAGAACCCTGTCATATTCTTAAAATAAAGATGACACCTGACATTGATAATAAGACACTTACATTCAAGACTTTTGCAACTGATGATAATTGTCAAGTTAAAGTAACTGTATTTGATTGTGGAACTGTTGTGTCAGATAATATTCTTGCAATGGATGATGTGATTAAGTTTGATGATTTAAAGCTGTGGTCACCTGAAAATCCATTTCTTTATGATCTTAATGTTGAACTTATCAAAGACGGTAATGTTGTTGATTCAGTTAAAAGTTATGTTGGTATGCGTAAATATTCTATCGGTAAAGATGAAAAGGGTTATCCTCGTTTTTATCTTAATAATAAGCCATATTTTCAGAGAGGTCTTCTTGATCAGGGATATTGGTCAGATGGTGGTATGACTCCGGCAACTGATGAAGCGATGATTTATGATATTGAAACAATGAAGAGATTAGGCTTTAATATGCTTCGTAAACATATAAAAGTTGAACTTGAACGTTGGTATTATCACTGTGATCGTCTTGGCATGCTTGTATGGCAGGATATGGTTAGTGGTGGTGAATATATTGGTCAGCTTCTTGCAGGTGCATTACCACTCTTTGCTATTCACGTTAAAGATAATAAATATAAGGCGTTTAAACGTGGTGAAAAAGAGTGGCGTGATGAATTTGAGCGTGAACTTAATGAAATGCTTAATCAGCTTTATAACCACACTTGTATTTCTTGCTGGGTACCATTCAATGAAGGTTGGGGACAATTTGATTCTGTAAGAATATCAAACGATATTAAAAAGTTTGACCTGACACGAATTGTAGACCATGCAAGTGGTTGGCACGACCAGGGTGCAGGAGACCTTAACAGTATGCATAGGTATATTGCTCCAATTAATCCTCGAAGAAATGACGGACGTATTTTTGCTATTACTGAGTTCGGTGGTTATAGCCACATTGACAGAGGACATACATGGGATGAATCCAAGAGTTTTGGATATATGATGTTCCGGTCAAAAGATAGTTTATCAAAGGCATACAAAATCCTTCACGATACACAGGTTATTCCGCTTATTAAAAAAGGTCTTAGCGCCACAGTATATACCCAGGTAAGTGACGTTGAAAATGAGGTTAACGGAATTTTAACCTATGACCGTGAAAATATAAAAATTCATGAAGATGTTCTTATTGAAGTTAATAAGAAACTTACATTATAATTGCCATGAAAACTCAGTCCACACAAAAGTTAAGATTACTTTATATTATTGATATACTTTCTCGTAAATCTGATGAAGAGCATCCTTTGTCTGCAACTCAAATTATGGAGTATCTTCGTAATGATTACGGAATTGATTGTGAAAGAAAAACTGTATATGACTGTATAGAATGTCTTAATAAATATGGATATGAAATTATAAAATCACAATCTCCACGCGGATATTTTATGACTCCATATTATTTTGAGCCTGCGGAATTAAGATTGCTTATTGATGCTGTACAAGCTGCTGATTTTATTTCTGCAAAAAAGACAAAATCTCTCATTAAAAAGTTTTCTTCATTTGCAAGTGAATATCAATACAAAAGAATTGAGAAACAAGTATATATTGATAATCGAAATAAATGCGCTAATGAAAATCTGTTTATTATTGTTGATATTATCAGTTCAGCGATTCTTACAAGAAAACAGATTGAAGTTAATTATCGCAGAAGGAAAGTTGTTGACGGAAAAACAGCTCAATATGAAGAAAAAACAATGATTATTAATCCATACGCACTTATTTGGGCAAATGACCATTATTATCTTGTTGGAAATTACAACAAATACGATAATTTAATTCATCTTCGTATTGATCGTTTAAAGAATGTGAAAGTTCTTGATTCTTTCTCACGACATTTTTCAGAGGTTTCACCATATCAGACATATTTTGATATTGCAGACTACAGTAATAAACATCTTTCAATGTTTTCTGGTGATATTAAACCAGTAGAATTAATTTGCAATAACGATATTATTGAAGAATTTATTGATAAATTTGGTGAAAAAAATTATATGAAACCATATAATGATGAACAATTTATTGCAAAAATTGATGTCGCAGTTACAGATGGTCTTGTTGCTTGGGTCATGCAATATGGTAATAAGATTAAAGTTAAATCCCCAAAAGAGTTGAAAAATATGATTATAGACAAAACAAATTCAATTTTAACTCTTTATAATGGATAAAATGATAAACTTTTAACAAATCTATTTATAACCCTTGAAAAATAACAACTTTTGTTATAGAATATTAAACGATAAATTTATAAATTATATCTTTGAAAGGATGTATTTAAAATGAGCAGTGCATTAAACAAAAAAACTGTTGAAGATTTACAGGTAACTGGCAAGAAAGTTCTTGTACGTTGCGACTTCAACGTGAAAATGGAAAATGGCGTAATTACAAGCGACAAGAGAATTGTTGCTTCATTGCCAACAATCAAATATCTTATTGCAAATGGTGCAAAAGTAATTCTTTGCTCACACCTTGGTCGTCCTAAGGGAGAAGTCGTTCCTGAATTTTCACTTGCTCCTGTTGCTGCAAGACTTTCTGAACTTCTTGGACAGGAAGTTAAAATGGCAAAAGATGTTGTAGGTGAAAGTGCACAGGCACTTGCTGCCGACCTTAAAAATGGCGAAGTTCTTCTTCTTGAAAATGTTCGTTACGAAAAAGGCGAAACAAAGAATGACCCAGAACTTAGCAAGAAGTTTGCAGACCTTGCAGAACTTTATGTAAATGATGCTTTCGGCTCAGCTCATAGAGCTCACTCATCAACAGCAGGCGTTGCAGAACATCTTCCTGCAGCTTGTGGTTATCTTATTCAGAAGGAAATTGAATTCATCGGTGGTGCTCTTGAAAACCCCAAGAGACCTCTTGTTGCAATCCTTGGCGGTGCAAAAGTTTCTGATAAAATTGGTGTTATCACAAACCTTATTGATAAGTGTGATACTCTTATCATCGGTGGTGGTATGGCTTATACATTTATGAAATCACTTGGTTACAACATTGGTACATCACTTCTTGAAGCAGATAAAGTTGAGCTTGCTGCTGAAATGATGAAAAAAGCAGAAGAAAAAGGCGTTAAATTCCTTATTCCTGTAGATAACAAAGTTGGTAAAGAGTATGCTCCTGACACAGAAGCTATGATTGTTGATTCAGATAGTATTCTTGATGGTTGGATGGGTCTTGATATTGGTCCTAAGACACAGGCTATCTTTGCTGATGCAGTTAAAGATGCTGGTACAGTAATTTGGAATGGACCGATGGGTGTTTCTGAATGGGAAGCATTTGCATCAGGTACTGTTGCTGTAGCAACAGCTATTGCTGATAGTGATGCTATCTCAATCATTGGCGGTGGTGACTCTGCTGCAGCAATTCAGAAACTTGGATTTGCTGATAAAATGTCACATATTTCAACTGGTGGCGGTGCTTCTCTTGAATATCTTGAGGGTAAAGTTCTTCCCGGTATTGATGCACTTAATGATAAATAATTATAATATTATGGGAGGACTTCCTTAGTCCTCCCAAAATTTGCAATAAGGAGATTATAAATTATGAAAAAAGAACTTCGTAAAGCTGTTATTGCAGGAAACTGGAAAATGAACAAAACTCCTGCTGAAGCTAAGGCACTTATTGAAGAAATGAAACCACTTGTAGCAAACGCAGATTGTGATGTTGTGCTCTGTGTACCTTTTATCGATATTCCTGCTGCTATTGAAGCTGCTGCTGGCTCAAATATTAAAATTGGTGCAGAAAATGTTCACTTTAAGTCTTCAGGTGCTTACACTGGTGAAATTTCTGCCGAAATGCTTAAAGAAGCAGGCGTTGAATATGTTGTTGTAGGTCATAGTGAAAGAAGACAATACTTTGGTGAAACAGACCAGACTGTTAATCTTCGCTCTCTTGCTGCTCTTAATTCAGGTCTTAAACCAATTATTTGTGTTGGTGAAACACTTGAACAGCGTTCACTTGGTTATACAGAAACTCTTCTTAAATTCCAGACAAAAATGGCACTTACAAACGTAACAAAGGAACAGCTTAAAAATGTAATTATTGCATATGAACCTGTTTGGGCTATTGGCACAGGTGTTACAGCAACAGCCGACCAAGCAGATGAAGGCAACGGCTTTGTTCGTTCTGCAATTGCCGAAGCATATGGCAAAGAGGTTGCAGAAACCGTTACAATTCAATAAGTCGGAGGCCAAG
>JAZNIQ010000270.1:0-10081 GCA_045577555.1 Candidatus Fimenecus sp. | reverse complement strand
AACGACATGGCTACGATCCGACTTGCTGTTAAGGGTGACGGCAACGGGGATGGAAAAGTATCATCACTTGACGCTCGTTTAGCATTGCAGGTAACTGCAGGGTTAAGAACCGTTTCAAGTGAAGCTACAAAAGCAATGGATATGGATGGCAACGGTAGGATTACATCTCTTGATGCAAGAAAAATTCTTCAGGTTGCTGCAGGATTAAATATTGATGGCGGAACAACACCAAGTGTTCCTAATCCAGATGTACCTGATGATGAAAACTCAGATAACATTGACCAGGAAGATTTACGCGAAGTTCTTGGCTTATTTGGTTATGAGTATGATGCAGAAAGTGATATCTATTACACAAAACTCAATTCATGGCAGCGTTATTTCGGCTTTACAGATTTGTATGATAACGCAGCAGCTTATGTTGCTATGAATTATATGACACTTAAGATTGATTTTAAATATGATAACCTTCTTTGGAGACTCCAGTGGTGGAAGGGTCAATACGGCGTCCTTGAGGGTGCAGAGTTAGGTGTTTATACAAAGGATCCTAAAAATGCGGATTCTCCATTCTATAAGTGTGCAGAAGAAGAACATCGTCTTCAGATGTATTTTGAGTATTATGAGTCAGTTGCAGACTATAACAAAAACAATATGCTCTTCAAGAGAGAAGAACAGGAGCATTGGTGGCTTACCGGCTTTAAGTTCGGTGTTTGTGATCCAACAAAAAATGTTATTAAGGCAACACTCATAGCTTGGGATAAAGATATGGCTGACGGTATTGAGAATGGTCTCAAGAACGTAACAGATAAAGCAGGCAATCCAAATGGTTTTATTAAATACAGACCTTGGCTTCCTGTTCAGGGATATAATTATTACACAGTAGAAGAAATCGACCCATTGCCAGGCAAGAAACAGCCAAGATACAAGTTTACAGTTGTTTGGAAGGACGCAGGTTACACTAACTATGGTGAACCTGAAAATCCTGAAGCACCTGAAGAACATGTATGCGAATATGGTGAGCCAGTAGTAACACAGGCCCCTACATGTACAGAAGCAGGTGTTCAACAGGCAACATGTGTATGCGGCGCTGTTGAAGAAACATCAATTCCTGCAACAGGTCATAATATGAATGATTTTGAAACAGTTACAGAACCAACATGCACAGAGGCAGGTTCAAAGAAAGCTACTTGTAAAAACTGTGATCACTTTGTAGAGGAAGCAATTCCTGCAACAGGTCATGATATGAATGATTTTGAAACAGTTACAGAACCAACATGCACAGAGGCAGGCTCAAAGAAAGCTACTTGTAAAAACTGTGACCATTTTGTGGAGGAAGTAATTCCTGCAACAGGTCATGATATGGGTGAATGGACAACAGTAACTGAGCCCACAACTGAAGCAGAGGGTCTTAAAGAAAAAGCTTGTCAGAATACAGGTTGTACTCATAAAGAGTCAGAGGTAATCGAAAAACTTCCTGTTGAAGAAAACGAATAAATAATAATAGCGGTGAGCTTTTCACCGCTATATTTTTGCATAAGAAAAGGGTGATTTTAAAATCACCCTTAATTTTTTTATAGTTTTGAATAGCCGTGGCAGTTAACAAGAGCCTCTATTTTTTTGCCTTCTTTACAAAGTGGACATTCATAAGATGGACAGCTGTAATAGTCAGGAATATCTTTAGGATTAAATGCAGAATTTATTTCGTAACCATCACATACGTTTGAAGTTGCAAATATTGAGGCAACACCTGCGATTTCACCACCATAATATTTAACTGCTTCAATAGCAGAACGTACTGTGTTACCCGATGCAACAGAAACAGCAATTATAAGCACGTGCTTACCTTTAATCATCGGCACAATATTATCTCTGAATAAAAGTTGAGAGCCGTTAATTGTTTCAGGAGTAACAATGTAAATTGTCTGATGTGCATTAATGTTTATATAGTCATGTTTTGTAAGTTCATCAGCTATACAAGCACCTACAACCTCCATGCCATCAAGACATAAAATGGTATCTACAAGACAGTTGCTGTATTTGTGGTTTTTACAAAGTTCTTGTGCGATTGCTTTTGCCTCTGAAAGACGGGATTTCTGTGCAGCAACATCAATATAGTAGTTGCTATGTGAACTGCTTGTTGCAAAGTGTCCTTTTGCGACACGCAGAACCAAATTATTGTTTTTTGTTCTTATTTTTGTAATGTTTGTTGTTGGCATAAGAATCCCCCTTGTTTGTTTGTAGTGTCATTGTACAACAAATCTTTTAAAATTACAATAAATTTTGTATAAAAAAACAATGTTTTTGCAAATTCTATCTTTCTTACAAAAAATCAATGAAATTTTTATGTAAAATATTATGTGGTTTTGTTATGGGTTCATATTACTTGAAAATAAAAAGACCATATTTATTTATTTGAAAATTATGTTATAATTATACTACATTGAAGCAAATCAGGGACTATATGGTATGACTAACAGAGAAAGAACAATGAATATTCTGCATTATAAAAATATTGACCGCTTTCCTACCATATATTCTAGCATTTACAAAGTGCAAAAATATAGATGCGTATTTTGAAAAGGTAAAGGAACTTTATGTATAAAATAAATATAGATAATCAGGTTTTTCTCGCCAGTAACGGAGAAAAACTGTCAGAGGTTTTAATAAAAAATAATATGATGGTTGAACATCCTTGCGGTGGCAGGGGAATATGCCAAAAGTGTAAGGTTGTTGTGAACGGCAAAGAGGAATTATCTTGTAAGTATATTGTCACATCGGATATTCAGGTTTCATTACCACGTATGGACAAGATTGCCTCGCAAACCGGAGGGTCAGAAACAGGGTGTTTTACGGATAATATGTGCTATGCACTTGATATCGGCACAACAACTTTGGCGCTTGCCCTTGTTTCTCTTGATGAAAACAAAATCGTTAAAGTTATAACGGCCACTAATCCTCAAAGGCTTTATGGTGCAGATGTTATGACACGAATTGATTATTGCCGAAAAAACTCTGTTAAGAATTTGCACGGTGTACTTGTGGATAAAATCAATAAAATGACAGAAAGCTTCAATCTTTTTAAAGATTTGAAAATGTATATTTCAGGCAATACAACTATGCTTCATATTTTGTTTGGATTTGACCCGTCAGGTATTGGTTTTGCACCATACACACCTGCATTTCTTGAAAGCAAAAGCGAACAGGGTGAATTTCTGGGCATAAAAGGTGTTACAGAGATACAGTCGCTTCCATCTGTATCCTCGTTTGTAGGTGCGGATTTGGTGGCAGGAATGAATTATGCGTGTATGCCACAGAAAGATAAATATAATCTTTTAATTGACCTTGGAACAAATGCGGAAATTGTGTTATATTCAAAAGAAAAAATGCTATGTACTGCTGCGGCGGCAGGACCTTGCTTTGAAGGAGCTAATATTACTTGCGGTATGAGTGCGACTGATGGTGCTGTGTATTCGTTTTCATTAGAGAATGATATTCCGCATGTTCAGACAATTGCAAAAGGTCAGGTAAAAGGTATTTGCGGTACAGGACTTGTGGATATGATAGCCGAACTTGTCAAAAATGGCATTATTGATAAAACTGGACTTATGGAATGTGAAAAATATAGTATTACAAATTCAGTTTTTCTTAATCAAAAGGATGTCCGTCAATTCCAACTCGCAAAGTCAGCGGTTCACTCTGCAATAATAACACTTATGAAAATGCAGAATATAAGTTTTGATGAAATTGAAAAAATGTATATTTCAGGAGGTTTCTCCGCAAAAATCAATGTGGAAAATGCCTGTATTACAGGTCTTTTGCCGATGAAACTAAAAGAAAAATGCGTGGCAATAAATAACAGTAGTTTGTTAGGAACAATAAAATATGCCTGTGAGCAAAATGACCTTTCACAATATCTTGCAAATGCGAAATATGTGGACTTATCTTTAAATTCGATTTTCACAGAGTTGTATTTGGATAATATGGAGTTTTAATAACAGTAAATAAGGGTGGGTACTTTCCCACCCTTTATTCATGCATTTTTATATTGCCTGCCTGTATGGTCAAGGTAATAATTGTCCTTATAAATCAAATCATTAACTGAAACAAATTCATATCCCTGTGATTTGAGTTGTGTAAGTGTTTTATCCAATGCCTCTGCGGTGTTTTCTACACCATTATGAAAAAGAATAATTGAGCCATTTTTTGTGCCTTTTACAACCCGATTTACAATTTCTTCAACTGAAATTTTTGTGTAATCAAGACTGTCACAATCCCATTGTATAGTATGCATTTTAAGTTCTTTAGCAATTTCTAAACTTTGATTGGAATACTCACCTGATGGTGCACGTAATAAAGTGATTTTTTCACCTGTTATAGTTTCAAGTTTTTTGTTGCAATTAAGAATTTCCTCTTCGATTTCTTCACGGGAACATTTTGAAAAAGCTTTATGTGTGTCAGAGTGATTGGCTATTGTATGGCCTGCATCGTAAAAAGCCCTGACACTTTTGGGGAACTTTTCTGCCCAATCACCAACAATGAAAAATGTAGCAACTGCATTATGCTTTTTGAGAATCCTGATTAATTCATCCGTATCCTGATTTGTCCAGGCTGCATCAAAAGTGACCGCTACTTTCTTTTCTTCTGTTTGTACTGAATAAATGGGTAATTTTTGTGTGGCAGAGGCTGATGATACATATTTACCCGCTATAAGACCAACCATTACCATAACCGCCAATGCGATTGACATTGCACCAATTATCTTTCTGCCTGAAACTGTTTTTATCCACATAAAAAATCCCTCCCATAAAACTTATGAGAGGGACAAATATTATTATGTGATGATTTTATGCCTGTTTTCTGAGTTCTGAAATTTCGTTTGCAACAAATTCTTCCAATGAAGGTTGTTCGTTGAGCTGTTTTTTAAGACCTTTACCTACAATAATATTCATTGCAACGTTTACAAGGAAGAGAACACAACCAACAATAAATCCGAAACCTAAACTACACTCTGTAATAATTCCGCCACCAAGCGTTTCACAAGCAGTTGTGAACTGTGCAAAGAATACTGAAGAAACACCCCAACAAAGCGTTGCAAGCACATTAAGTACAATGTTAAAAACATATTTCATCTTAATTCCTGCAATAAGTAAAACAAAGAAATTAAGAACACCGAAAACAACTGCTAACAGCATAAGTACACAAGCAATAACAACCATTGTTGCTGCTGTGCCTAGAACCTCACCGCCCATAAGTTTGAGCACACTGCCAATATCTGTTTTAAGAAGATAATCAAGTACAAATGTTAAGAAAGAGATAGATTTTTCACTGTTATTAAATGGAAGATTAAGTGTGAAACTATAAACTGGAAGAACTAACGCAATAAGTGGTGCGAATGTAAGAACAAGTCGTGCTATACGAAGCTTTGAACCAATAACTGCAGATTTAAAGTTCTGGAGTTTGTAGTGGAATTTTGCAAAAGCGTTTTCTGCAAAATCAGCATCGTCACTTAAACGTTTTTCCCACTGATGATTTGGGATATTAACTCCACACTTTGGACATTCAGCTTTCGCGTTCCATAATTTAAGGGCGTATCCGCATTCAGGACATTTTGAAGCCATATAATCACTCTTTCATTTTAAAGATAAAATCTTTTAATATTGTACTACAATTATTTTCTTTTTGCAAGTCTAATTACATTCCATGAGAGAGGTTTAAGATCAACTGTAATATTCTTGCCGTCAAATTCTGGCTTTGGAGCATTGAAAGGTTTAACAGGTGTTGCAATTGCACTGTTTTCCGCTTTAATATCAAAACCACTCATTTCAATATGTTCAATAACCTCAAAGTTTTCAAAATCAAGAAGAGCAACATCAAAGAGAATGTCTTGTTCCATATCTCTGTTAACTGCAAAGATTGTAAGGTTTTCTTTATCCTCACTCATAGTTGCAATTGCCTCAACATCAGGAACATCTGTAAATTCCTTTGTGTCGTGTTTAGGGGAAACTACTCTTGAATCAAGAGTGTATCCACGACCATAATTTGAGAGATGCATAAATGGATAGAAAATTGTCTGTTCCCAACAAGCACCGCCAGTTTCTGTCATAATGGGTGCAATAACATTAACAAGTTGTGCAAGACAGCCAATTTTAACCCTGTCAGCATTTTTTAAAAGTGTCATAAGCATAAGAGCAACCAAAAGAGCATCTTCAAAATTGTAAATATCTTCAAGCTGATGTGGTGCAGTACTCCATTTTTCGACATGAGCACCATTTGAATGATACCATACATTCCATTCGTCGAAAGACAGGTTAACTGTATGTTTGGAACGTTTTTTGGCTTTTGTGTAATCACAGATGCATACAACTGAACGAATAAATTCATCCATTTTCATACTTTTTGCAAGAAAAGATGGAGTGTCGTCTGAACGATTATCAAAATAAATATGAAGTGAAAGATAGTCAACTTTATCATATGCAAGGTCAAGTGTGGTTGCTTCCCATTCACCAAAAGTCGGCATATCGCGACTTGCACTACCGCAGAGAACCGTTTCAATGGAGTTGTCAGTCCATTTCATTACTTTTGCAGCTTCAGCAGCCGTTCTGCCGTACTCTACAGCAGTCTTATGACCGATTTGCCAGTCTCCGTCCATCTCGTTACCCAAACACCAGAGTTTTATATTGTGAGGGTCTTCATAACCATGTGACCGACGAAGGTCGCTCCAATAACTTCCACTTTTGTGGTTACAGTATTCAACAAGATTTCTTGCTTCTTCAGGACCGCGAAGTCCAAGATTAACAGCCATCATAGGTGATGTGTTAGCTTTTTTGCACCATTTTACAAATTCATTTGTGCCAAAAAGATTTGGCTCTGTAACACCCCATGCAAGCTCAAGCTTTTTAGGACGGAGTTCAACAGGACCAACACCGTCTTCCCAGTTGTATCCTGAAACAAAGTTGCCCCCGGGATAACGTACGATTGGCACATTGAGTTTTTTTACTTTTTCAATAACATCCTGCCTGAAACCGTCTTCGTCAGCCGTAGGGTGGTCAGGCTCAAAAATTCCGCCGTAAACAGCACGACCTAAATGTTCAATAAATGAACCGAAGATTCTATCATCAATTTTTGCACTTGTAAATTCTGAAACAAGCGACATTTTTGCCTTTTTCATATTTTCAAATCCTCCCGGATGTTAATTACTGTTTGCTGAGGTTTTTGCTTCAGGTACTTCCTGCTTTTCAGAAAGGAAAGAATGAAGAAGCTGAACATTTTCATCCATATTCATTACAAGACTCGCACCCACGCCGGCAATGTTTTTATCAGACCATGTACCCTGTGCAGGAATTTGGTGCTGAATAATCGGGTAATTATAAACCTTGTTTTTCATTGCGGCAAGGCCTAAGGACATAATTTTATTGGATGACATATTTGTTTTAACAAGCGGAATGATTTTCTCCGCTAAAGCGTAAAGTTCACCAATGCTCTTTGTGGTTGCTTTTTCAACAATGGAGGTAATTACTTTTCTTTGACGTTCTGTGCGTTTGAAGTCGGAGTCAAGGTAACGGATTCGGCTATACCATAATGCTTGTTCCCCATTAAGTAAAACATCTTTTCCCGCTTCAATACGAACAGGAACGTTTACAGAACCTGAATGGTATGTGTAATAACTTTCTTTTTCAGTAACATCAACATTTATCCCCCCTAGTTCATCAACGATTGTTGTGAAAATTTCAAAATCCACAAGAGCATAATATTGAATATCAACCTTAAAATTAAGTTCGAGTGTGTCAGATAATGTTTGTATTCCGCCTTGAAAATATGCTGAATTTAATTTTGACCAATAGTTTTTACCTGCAATTTCAACATAGGAATCACGAAGAAATGATGTAAGTTTAATTTGCTTATGTTTATTATCTAATGTAACAAGCATCATTGTATCTGAACGGGATTGTTCCTCGTTTTCGCGTGCGTCAATACCTACTAAAAGGACATTGATTTGTTCAGGAAACTTTTCAAGGTCAGTGGCATCAACAAACTCATTTTCATTAAGTTCTTCTTCGGTATTAAAAGATGAAAGAAGTTCGTCAATTTTCTGGTATCCAAAAAAGCCTACACAAGAAAGCAAAACAATAGCAACGCAAAGAATTACAGCAACAGTTTTCTTAACAGGCCCTTTTTTCTTCTTTTTCTTATCATGACGAGACTCGTCCGATGATAAGTCACCATAAACATCGTTTATGTCATCGTATTGTATTTCCTGACGGCGTCTGTTCTGAACTGCACTGTTATATTTTACTGAAAAATCCTGTTCTACCTGCGTGTTGAAAATATTTTGCTCATCAAAATTTGAAGAAATATCTTCAAACTCATCGGTATTACCGGAATTGCTGTATATATCTTCATATTCGTCGCTTTTAGCAGGGTTACTAAAAATATCTTCAAGTTCATCATTAGAATTATTAAAGTGATTATCAGACAATTTGTACACTCCTTAATAATGATTATATCTCCCTTTATTCTACAACATTACAACAAAAATCACAATAATTTTTTGTGATTTTTAAGAAAATTTAAATATTTAATTACTATGTACTTGCAAGAACAACTAAAAATATGTATAATGATAGACAGTTTTAGTTTTTGTTAATGTTAAACATTAACTGTATTCGGGAGTAGATACATAATGTTAGGTAAGTATGTAAGGGTACGTGTTACCAAACCTATGCACTACTTTGACAGAGAAAAAAATATTTCATATGATTTGAATTATGGTACTGTTGAAAGCGGTATTGACGCACACTCTCCGGTCAAAGGTGCATATATTATGGGCGTGACTCATAGGGTAAGAGTTTTTGAAGGTCGCGTTATCGCAGTTTTAAAAAGAAAAATTATGGGTGGCATTATTTTGGTGGTTGCACCTAAAAGTAAGCGATTTATTGTTCATCAGATTGAGGATGCCGTCGCCTTTGCAGAAAAAGAGGGGACATACGATATAAGTTGTTTATATGAAAACTCTTGTGGGGCTATTGTTTATCGCGAAATTCATGGAGAAATAAGATTTTTGCTCATTAAAAATAAACGCAGTGCAAACTGGGGATTTCCTAAAGGTCATATTGAACGTGGTGAGACAGAAAAGGAAACAGCCTACCGTGAAGTTTTAGAAGAAGCTGGAATACACATTCACTTTTTGCCGGATTTCCGTTTCCGTTCAGAGTATTCAATTCAGGGACGTATTGAGAAACAGGTTGTCATTTTTTTAGCAACTACTGATGATACAACTACAACAATACAGCGAGAGGAGATTGAGGAATATCTTTGGCTTAAATTTGACAAAGCTATGAATTCTTTAAAATTTCCTAATGATAAGCAAATGCTTAGAAAAGCAAATGAATATCTTTTAAATGTGGGGGTTGCAAATGGTTGAAACAATTGTTAATGAAATGATGACTTTCTTACAGGATAAAATTCCGGAAGAATTAGTGGCTTTTGTAATTTCGTTGTTGCCTGTTCTTGAGTGTCGTGGAGGTATGATTGCAGCAAGACTTATGGAAATTCCTTTTGTCAAGGCATTTCTTATCTGTTATCTTGGTAATATGCTTCCAATACCATTCATCATTCTTTTTATAAGAAAGATTTTTGACTTTTTACGTCGTTTCAGTTTTTTTGAGAAAATAATTGTTAAACTTGAGGCAAAAACGGAGCGTAATAAAGATAAAGTATTGCGTTATAAATCATGGGGCTTGTTAATTTTTGTTGCAATTCCTTTGCCTGGTACAGGCGGTTGGACGGGTGCTTTAATGGCTGCACTGCTTGATATAAGATTTAAACGTGCATTGCCGATAATTGCACTGATCGAAAAGTAAGGAGGAACACCATGGACAAGACAAAGACCGAGTACGACCGCCACCGCGAAAGCGTCAACCTCATCCTCGCAGAACTCGAAGCAGTCCTGCAGCAGCTTAACAAGGAGGACTCCGATGAAGATTGAGATCATCCGCGAGACCCGGCTGTCCGGCAGCTACGTCCGCGACAACAATGTGTGTTGGTGGCATGTGTACCACGATCAGCTTTTCGGCCGCTATGTGGC
>JAZNIQ010000269.1:0-11342 GCA_045577555.1 Candidatus Fimenecus sp. | reverse complement strand
GACCGCTTGGCCTCCGACTTCGTTCATGGTGAGGAAGAGGCGGAAAAGGCACAGTCCATGGCTCGTTCTCTCTTCGTTTCGGGCGGCGCAGAAAATGCTCCCACAGTTGAGATCGACGAAGCAACTCTCGTAGGCGGTCAGATCGACCTTAACAGCCTTCTCGTAATCGGTAAGATGGTTCCCTCCAAGTCCGAGGGCAGACGCGCTATCGAGCAGGGCGGCGTTACCATCGACGCCGTTAAGGTTACCGACGTAAAGGCGACTGTAACCGAGGCTCAGCTCAAGGAAGGCCTTCTCATCAAGAGAGGCAAGAAGAGCTTCAACAAGTTCGTTCTCTGATCCCTGAGATAAATAACAGAAAGCGGCTCCTTGTCAACTGATGAGGCGCTGTTTTTTGTCAATTGTGTTAATTTTTTGTTTTTTCCTTTCCTGCTATTGACTCGCAAAAAATATAATGATAAAATACAAGTGGATAAAAGTAAAACAAAAGGAGGCGGCGATGAAAAAACTGTACCGCAATTTTATATTTGACCTGACGATTGCTATCACCGCGCTTGTGCTCGGAATCATTATGCTTCCGCCCTTTGGCATCGGTATATATGCGCTAAATACGCTTCTTGCGGCTACGATCGTCGTATATTTCCTCGTATATCTGTGGGATAAGCTCGGAAGGACTAAGGGGGCTATCTTCCTTCTTACCGTGACGGAGTGCGTTATCTATTTCTTTGTCGTTGTCGATCTCATCATACAGCAGTTCAACGTTTTTGAGGTGCTCAGCGTATGCCGCGCGCTCGGTCTTGTTCTGTGGGTAAGAGGAACTATTTCTGCTATCGGAATGTACATAACCGCTCTTTCCACAAATCGCAAAAAGAGCAGTCTGCATAAAAAGCTTGTGCCTATGCAGGCGGGGGATGTGCCTATAACATATGCAGATACAAGTGCTCTTGAAAGAGATTTTGGATTCAAGCCTAATACATCTCTTCGTACAGGACTTCGTAAATTTGCGGAGTGGTATAAAGAATTTTATATTAAATAGTAACAGCTATATTTATGTTGTAAATATTGGAGATATTAAACGAAAATATAAAAAAGTGTTGAATGACACACGATTTTTTGATATAATATTTATTATGTGTAATCACATAAAATAATTGTTTATTAGCATTGTGAGGCTTTTTGAAATGATAAAACGTATTTTTCTATCAACTCCTACTATGCATAGTAGTGAGATGAAATATATTCAGGAAGCGTTTGACCGTAACTGGGTTGCACCATTAGGTTTTAACTGCGACGGATTTGAAAAAGAGATGGTAGAATATCTCGATTCAGCTAATGGTGAATGTTATGCTGTCGCATTAGCATCAGGTACATCTGCGCTTCATATTGCTGTGAAACTGGCAGGAGTAAAGCCGGGAGATAAGGTATTCTGTTCAGATTTGACCTTCGCAGCAACAGTTAACCCTGTATCTTATGAAGGTGCAGAGCAGGTGTTTATTGATTCTGAATACGAAACATGGAATTTAGACCCCGCCGCACTTGAAAAAGCATTTGAAAAATATCCTGATACAAAGGTTGTAATTCTTGCCCATTTGTACGGTACTCCGGCAAAAATGGACGAGATTATTGATGTTTGTAACCGTCACAATGCAATTCTTATAGAAGATGCCGCCGAAGCACTTTCATCAGAGTATAAAGGTAAAAAATGCGGAACTTTTGGTAAATATAATGTTTTAAGCTTTAACGGAAATAAAATTATCACCACTTCGGGTGGCGGAATGCTTTTGACAAAGGATAAAACACTTCGCGACAAAGCTTTGAAATGGGCAACACAATCAAGAGAGCCTGAAATGTGGTATCAGCATGAGGAAATCGGATACAACTACCGTATGTCAAATGTTGTTGCCGGTATCGGTCGTGGTCAGCTTGAATATGTTGAAGAACACCGCCAACTTAAAGAAGACATTTATAAAAGATATGAAAAGGCATTTGAGGGGTATCCCGTAAAAATGAATCCGTATCTTGATTGCACAAGACCTAATTTTTGGCTTTCATGCATTCTTATTGATGAAGACTGTAAAACTAACCCGATTGCTATTTGTCAAAAACTTGCTGAAGAAAACATCGAAGCCCGTCCTATCTGGAAACCGATGCATATGCAACCTGTTTTTGCAGAATGTGATTTTATTTCCGTTGATGAAAATAGCGTGAGTGAAGATATTTTTGCTCGTGGACTTTGTCTTCCAAGTGATATTAAGATGACAGAGGAAGAACAAAATACAGTAATTGATTTGATAAAAAGTATGCTTTGATTTCTGATATATAGTGTGTTTTTAGGAGAAGATATGAGAAAGTTTCAATTGTTCATTAAAAGAGCTTTTGATATATTTGTAGCTCTTATACTTATTATTTTGTTAACAATAATACCTGTACTTATTGTAATTCCGTTAGTTATAAAACTAACATCAAAAGGCCCTGCTGTGTTTACACAGGACAGAGTCGGAAAAGACGGTAAGGTATTTAAAATATACAAATTCAGAACTATGCTTACACCTGAACAAAGCGTAAAGCCTGACGGCACATTAATGACGCCAAAAGAGAGAATTACTAAAATAGGCAGATTTTTACGTAAAACTTCATTGGATGAATTAATGCAGCTTTTCAATGTTTTATTCGGACAGATGTCACTTGTAGGACCACGTCCAACCTTGCCATATCAGGTGGAAAACTATACTGAGGAACAAAAAAGAAGACACAATTTGCGTCCGGGAATTACAGGTTGGGCTCAGATAAACGGAAGAAATGACCTTTCCTGGACAGAAAAGATAAATTATGACATTGAGTATGTGGACAATTTCAGCCTTGCTATGGATATAAAAATATTGTTTCGTACAGTAAGCGTTGTTTTTGAAAAAGAGGGTATTGAGTTTAACAACCCTGATGCAATTACACAAAAGACACATCAAAACATGGATAATGATACAGAAAAGGATAATACAAAATCTTTAAACTAATTTGCAAATACATAAACGGAGCGTAATAATGAAAGCACTTGTATTATGTGGCGGAATACCACAAATGGAGTTATTAAGACAGTTAAAAGATAGAGGTATCACAACATTTCTTGCTGATATGAATGAAAAAGTTGAGGCAAGAAAATATGCGGATGCTTTTTATGCTATATCTGTTTTTGATATTGATGCACTTAAAGAATTAGTGCTTAAAGAAAAAGTGGATTTTGTCATTACTGTATGTGCTGACCAGGTGCTTGAGGTCGTTGCAAAAATATCTGAGGATTTAGGACTTCCATGTTATATTGACCATAAAACATCATTGGATGTATCAAATAAAGCACATATGAAGAAAAAGTTTGTTGAAGCGGGTGTTCCAACTTCAAAGTATATTATTACAAAAACTTTGGAACCCGATATGCTTGTTGGTCTTGAGTATCCTCTTATTGTTAAACCTGTTGATTCATACAGTTCACGTGGAGTGCGTAAAGTAACAAATTACGATGATTTAGTGCTTGCTTTCTGTGAGGCGGTAAAGATTAGTAAAACAGATACTGCTGTAATTGAGGAGTTTGTTGAGGGCGAAGAAATTACGGTAGATGTTTATGTTGAAGACGGTGCAGCACATATTCTTGGTGCATCTGTCAGTGATAAAATCTCGGGTAATGATAAATTTGTTATTAACAGGACAAGACACCCTGCGATAACAGATGATAAAATAAAAACCGCTATTGAAGATACGGCACAAAAAATTGCCGATGCATTCGGTCTTAAAAATTCACCAATGCTTATCCAGCTTATTTCTGACGGAAATCGTATTTCAGTGCTTGAATTCTGTGCAAGAACGGGTGGGGGAATCAAGTTCCGACTTATTAAAAAGTTTTCGGGCTTTGATGTTGTCACTGCAGTGCTTGACCTTACTCTTGGTGAAAAACCACATGTGGACACCTCAACTCATCGTGACATATTTATAGTGAATGAGTTTATTTATTGTCATCCGGGCGTGTTTGACCATCTTGAAGGTTTTGAAGAATTGGTAGATAGGGGAATAATCACTGAGTTTTATCCTATGAAACAAAAGGGAATTGAGATTAAAACAATTTCATCTTCCGGTGACAGAGGTGCTGCTTTCACAATAGAATCTAACAGTCTTGAAGATGTGAAAAAGAAACACAAAATTGCAAGAGATACAATCAAGATTATCTCACAAGACGGCACCGATATTGCCAGACATGATCTTATGGATGAATTTGATAAATATTGGAAAGTTTAAGTCTGAATATACAAAATTATTAGTTACAGGAGAATAAGAATGAACATACTTTTCCTCTCAATAAGTTCCATGCCGCATATGAGTAAGCATTCAATTTCACTTGATTTGCTTCACGAGTTCAAGCGTCAGGGACACAATGTATATACCGTGTCAGCTCTGCCTTACGGTGATGAGCGGGAAACAAATGTAAGTGAAGAGTGGGGTATTACCGCTCTGCGAGTAAAAATAGGAAAAAACAAAAAAGCAAATCCTATTGTTAAAGGCATCACAACAGTTCTTATGCCGGGTAACTACATATCAGCAATAAAAAAATATTTCTCCGATGTTAAATTTGATTTAGTGATGTATCCTACACCACCTGTAACCCTTGTTGATGTAGTAAAATTTATCAAAAATCGCGATGGCGCAAAAAGTTATTTGCTTTTAAAGGATATTTTTCCTCAAAATGCAGTTGATATCGGTATGATGACAAAAACGGGAGCAAAGGGTATAATTTACCGTTATTTCCGTAATAAAGAGAAAAAGCTTTATGCTATTTCTGATTATATCGGTTGTATGTCCCAGGCAAATGTGGACTATTTACTGAAGCATAATCCTGAAATCGCACCTGAAAAGGTTGAGGTATGTCCTAATTCCATTGAAGTCAGGGATATGAGCATAAGTTTAGAACAGAGGAATGAAATTCGTATGAAATATAATATTCCTCTTGATAAAAAAGTGTTTATTTATGGTGGCAATCTTGGTAAACCGCAGGGTATACCATTCCTTATGGAGTGCCTGAAATCACAAATGAATAATGATAGTGCATACTTTTTGGTTGTTGGTGACGGAACAGAGTTTAAAAAACTTGAAGCGTTCTTCAATTCGGAAAATCCTTCAAATATGAAACTTATGAAGCGTTTACCTAAAGAAGATTATGATTGTATGGTTGCTGCTTGCGATGTGGGAATGATTTTTCTTGACCACAGATTTACAATACCTAATTTTCCATCTCGTCTTTTAGCATATATGCAGGCAAAAGTCCCTGTAATTGCTTGCACAGATATCAATACTGATATTGGTAAAGTAATTACTGAAGGTGGATTTGGCTATTGGTGTGAAAGCAATAATGTTGATGCTTTTGCAGAATGTGTCAATAACATTATGCAAAGTGATTCTTCAACAATCAGTGAACGTGAATTTGCATATCTTGAAGAGAATTATAATGTTGAACATGCTTATGAAACTATTATGTCAAGTGTCATAGGTAAGGAGGAACTCATAAATGAAAGTGTTAATGATAAACTCCGTGTGTAGTATTCGCAGTACGGGGCGAATCTGCACCAATATATTAGATACACTTTTATCTTGTGGAGATGAATGCAGAATTGCTTATGGCAGAGAGAATGTAATAGAAAAATATCAAAAATATTCATACCAGATTTCTTCACCTTACAGTGCAAAGATTGATGCGTTGAAATGTCGTATTTTTGATAATGCGGGATTTAATTCTGTTATCGCAACAAAAAAATTTATAAAATGGGTTGAAGAGTATGACCCTGACTTGATTCATTTACATAATCTTCATGGTTATTACATTAATATTGATATTCTTTTCGAATATATAAAACGCAAAAATAAGCCTGTAATATGGACTATGCATGACTGTTGGGCTTTTACAGGACATTGTTCTCACTATGTAAGTAGAAATTGTGACAAATGGTTAACAGGATGTTACAATTGTCCGGGTAAGCATGGCTATCCCAAAAGCATTTTATTTGACAATTCCAAGAAAAATTATTTAAAGAAAAAAGATGTGTTTTCAAAAGTTGATAATCTGACAATTATCACACCGTCACAATGGCTTGCAAATCAGGTTAAGCAGTCTTTCTTAAGTGATAAAAAAATACAGGTAATAAATAATGGTATTGATACCTCCGTATTTAAGCCCACACAGAGTGATTTTCGTAAAAAACATAACCTGCAGGATAAAAAAATCATATTGGGTGTTGCAAGTGCATGGACAGCATCAAAAGGATTATATGATTTTGTAAAGTTGTCTGAAAAGTTAAATGAGAAATATAAAATTGTTCTTGTTGGACTTAAAGAAAATCAACGTTCAGAAATACCATCGCAAATTTTGGCGATAGACAGAACTACAGATACAAAAGAACTCGCAGAAATATACACTGCTGCAGATTTGTTTGTTAACCCGACTTATGCGGATACATATCCCACAGTTAATCTTGAAGCACAGGCTTGTGGGACTCCTGTTATAACTTATCGTACAGGTGGAAGTGTTGAATCAGTTCCGTCTGAAAATGTAGTTGAAACAGGGGATATAGAAGCACTTTTATCTGCTATAACAGGTGAAAATGCTTTTGCTGTGAATAATAATGACTTTTCGCTTTCACGAATGGTCAATCAATATATTAATTTATATAGGGAAACATTATAAAATTAGGGGAATTACAGTGAATTCAGAATCATTGAAAATGCAAAAACTAACAAGTGTTTTCGGAATAGAAATTATGCTGATTTTTACGCTGTTTGCACGACTGTTCTTGTTGGTGTTTGGTTTAAAACAGTTAGCATCTGTTCTGTTTATAATAATACATGTTTTAGCACTTTTAGTAGGAGTTAAATATGTAATACATGTTTTAACGAATAAACAAAAGAAAAAAGCAAAAACCACTATAATCGTCTTTATGATTATGGTTATATATATTGGTGCTATTTACATAATAAATCGTTCAAGACCGGTGTCATTGGAAGAATTGCCCGTGACACTTTCGATTGTGTGTCTTCTTGCAGCAACTTTAGGTGGCACAACAGTTTCATACAGAATTTTAAAGATTTATTTAAGATTCAGTATGGTTGCATCAATTCTGCTTATTCTTGCAGCAATGATTCCATCTTTTTATAAAAACGGTAGTCTTTTGTTATATACTGCAAACGAAAATCAGGCAGGCGTTATTTATATGTGTTTGTTTATGAATATGCTTGTTTATTGGCAGATGAAAAAGAGATTCAGCGTATCGTATTTTGCGATTTTGTTTATTGCTATAGGTGTTTTTGTCGGATGTTGTATGACAAACAGCCGAACATCAATTATTTGTTGTATTCTTACACTTTTACTTTGGTTTGTATTCAAAAGAAAAACAAAACCATTTTCATCTTTTACCGTAATGATAATTATAGCTTTATTTGTTATATTACCTGCTGTAATAGTTTATGTGATGCCTGTTCTCAATATAGACGTTTCTGAAGTTTTTACCGGCAGACCATCCATTTGGGAAAAGGTTATTACTGAATCATTTGCAAATCCATTACGAGCTAATTTTACAGACCCTATATTCTCTGATTCCATTACTTATGGTCACGAAATTAATGCCCATAATGTAGTGCTTGAACTTGTATGGAGATATTCATTACCTATCGGATTTTTCTTTATCCTGTTTATTTATATGCTTATTTCAAAAACCAATAAGATTGTTGGTCGTGATAAGGCATCATTTATGTTGTTTGCAACTACTATTTCAGCTCTTGTACATATGTGCTTTGAGGCAACTTTGATTTCAGGCGCATTGGACTTCTCACTTTATATTATTTTACCACTTGTTATGGGTGCTAATCTTGAGGTAAAGAGGGAAAATGAAAATGAATAGTTTAATTTCAGTTATAATTCCTGCCTATAATTCTGAAGCATTCATTGGTGGCTGTATAGACTCAGTATTGAACAATACATATAAAAATAAAGAAATTATAGTAATAAATGATGGTTCTACGGATAATACCGCAAAAATCTGTGATGAATATGCTGAAAAATATTCCAATATTAAGGTTGTCCATTGTGAAAACGGTGGCGTAAGTGCTGCTCGCAATAAGGGACTTGATATGGCAAGGGGAGAGTATATCACTTTTGTTGATGCAGATGATATGCTTACAGAAGATGCTATTAAGGTTCTTTTTGATGTAGCTGAAAAAACAGGCACAGACATAACCTCAGCAAATATCTTCAGAATAGCGCTGAATGAACCGCTTGTGAAAAAAATCAGCAGTAATGATATAAAGGTATTTACAGACCCCGTTGAAATCATCAGAAAATCTGTTGAAAATCAATTTCAGGCAGTATATTCTAAGCTCTTTCGTCGTGAAACCATCGGTAATATTCGTTTTGTGGTTGGCAAAAAAATTAATGAAGATACCTTCTTTAATTTCCAGTGCCTTTTAAAAAGCAAAGCTGTTGCTATGATTGACAATTACATTTATGCTTATTTGTTTAATCCTTCATCGGCATCCCAAGCACCGTTTTCAGAAAAATTCTATGATATTCTCTATTTCAGAGATGAGAAGGTGCGTCTGCTCAAGGAAAACTTTCCTGAATATCCTGAGCTTATAACTATGGTAGAATTCAGGTGCAATATTGACCTGTTGAACAAAATGGCAAGTTCAAAAACAGGATATACAAGAAAAGAATTGTATGCAGCAAGACGAGCTGTTCTTGATACTAAAAAAGGATTCATAAGCAAATCAAAAAAAGAAAAACTGCGAATGGCACTTATAAAATACGCCTTCGTGATATATAGAAAAATTATGCAAAGAAATTCCTGAAGATTTAGAATCACGAGGTGATATTTTGAAAGGAAGTAAAGTCCTTAAAAATGCATCGTGGATAATAGCCTGCAGAATAGTGCAGGCATTATTATCTATGGTAGTAACAATATTAACTGCCAGATTTCTTGGACCATCTAATTACGGAATAATCAATTATGCGGCGTCAATTGTTGCGTTTTTTACACCTTTTATGCAGGTTGGTCTGAATTATATTTTGGTACAGGAAATAATAAAAAACGATGACCGTGAGGGCGAGGTAATGGGTACTGCCATAACAATGTCCTTTGTCTCAGGGTTATTGAGTGTTCTTGGTGTGTTTGCCTTTGTATTTGTTGCAAATCATAATGACTGGACCACAATTATAGTCTGCGTCCTTTACAGTCTGCTTCTCATATTTCAGGCTCTTGAACATTTTCAGTATTGGTTTCAGGCGAAATTGTTATCAAAATATACGTCTGTAACAATGCTTGTGGCGTATTTCATTGTGTCTGCGTATAAAATCTATCTGCTCTTTGCAGGTAAGAGTGTGTATTGGTTTGCTGTTTCACAGGCTTTGGATTACGCTATTATTGCAGTTGTCCTGTTCTTTATATTCAATAAAATATCAGGAGTAAAATTGGCATTCTCTATTGAATTGGCAAAAAGAATGTTCAGTAAAGGTAAGCACTACATATTACCATCACTTATGGTTACTCTTTATGCAAATATCGGTAAGGTAATGCTGACACTTATGACGGATGAAGCAACTTGTGGTTACTATTCTGCAGCTGTAATGTGTGTGGGAATGGCAACGTTTGTTTATAATGCTATCATTGATTCAATCCGTCCTGTTATCCTTGAAGCAAAGAAAAAAGGTGATGAAGCATATAAAAAGATTCTCACCTCCCTGTATTCGCTTGTTATATATTTGTCACTTGCAGAAAGCTTGTTTTTAACTGTTTTTTCAAAGTTTATAATAAACATTCTTTATGGTGATGAATATAGTGCAACTATCCCGATTTTAAGGATACTTGCCTGGTATCTTGCGTTCTCTTATATAGGACTTGTCAGAAATGTCTGGATTCTTGCAGAGGAAAAAGAAAAACACCTTTGGAAAATTAATTTAGGTGGAGCAATAGTAAATTTGGTTTTAAATCTAATTCTTATTCCATTTTTTGGCGCAATCGGTTCAGCGATTACAGCATTTGTTACTCAAGTGTTTACAAATGTAATTATGGGTTATCTTATCAAGCCCATACGTGAAAGCAATAAATATATGTTAAAAAGTCTTAATCCTAAGTGTTTATTGGATATGTTAAATCTCATGAAACAGCGTTAAAGACAAAAATATAAGACACTTTCAGTTTTTGAAAGTGTCTTTTTTATAGAATTAAAAAAGGAAGATAACTTTCTTAACGAAGTATCTCCCTTTAGCTTTTTATCAAATATATTTATGTTGTCTTTGTTTTTAATTTCTTTGCACCGATTTTCTGGATTATAAAAACAAGAATAATCAGTCCAAGACCAATTGCATCAGTTACAATGCCGGGGATAATCATACAAAGACCGCCTGCAAGAGCAAGTATTCTTTCAAACCAGGACATTTCTTTGAACATATATCCTTCCATACCTGCAGAAAGAATATAGATGCCACAAAGTGCTGTGATGACTAAAAGCACAATTTCATACCAAGGTTTGTCTGAACCTATAATGAGCATTTCAGGACTGAAAGCAAATATGTATGGGACAATAAATGCTGTAATTGCAAGTCTTGTAGCCGTAACACCTGTTTTGAGTGGGTTTGACTTTGCAATAGCAGAACCTGCATAAGCCGCAAGAGCAACAGGAGGAGTAATATCAGCAACAATACCGAAATAGAATACAAACATGTGTGCTGCAAGTACAGGAAGGCTTAAACTACGCATAAGGATAGGGGCAACCATAGAAGCCATAATAACATAGTTTGCAGTTGTGGGAACACCCATACCAAGAACGATACACATAAGCATTGTAAGCATCAATGCGAAAATAGGATGAATCTGTGATGCTGACTGTACCAATGATGAAAGTACGTTAGCAAGACCTGTTTGCTGAACCATAGCAGAAATACAACCTGCTACTGCACAAGCAAGAGCAACACCAATAGCATTCTTTGTACCGTTTGCAAGTGATTGAATGTAAAGTGAAATATCAAACTCCCATTTCTTGTGAACAATTGACATAACAATGCTTTCAACAAGCTTAACAACTATTGCAACGAGAATAGCAAAAATTGCAGCCTTTGCAGGGGAGTAATAGTTCATTGCAATAACAAGAGCTACAACCGGAAGAAGAAGGTATCCTTTTGTTAAAACAAGTTTAAAGAAATTAGGAATTGATTCTTTAGGAAGACCTTTAAGTCCGAGTTTCTTTGCTTCAAAGTGAATCATCATAAAGATGCCTGTGAAATAAAGAACAGCAGGAAGAATTGCAGCAATAGCAATCTG
>JAZNIQ010000268.1:0-7851 GCA_045577555.1 Candidatus Fimenecus sp. | reverse complement strand
AGCAACCAATGCTTTGTGCACCCAGCCGTGAGATGCGATGTCATCTTCACCCTGGTTTTCTCTGTTTCGATTTGCAATAGCCTGATTACAAGCATCTGTAAGTGCCTGGTTTCCCTGAGTTTCAAACGCAGGCCATGCAGCATACAAATGGCTGATATGTCTGTGCTTGTTATTCTCTATATACTCGTCCATAGCCCATTCACACAATGCACCTGTTTCGTCATATTCGTATTCAGGAAGAAGGCTCATAAGGTTTTCCCACTTAGCAATTCTTTCTTCATATCCGTCTGATTTAACAACATTTTCCATTTCAATTGTCATTCTAAACCCATCTCTTGCAGCAGATATATCCATAGTTGCATTGGCGGTAATTGTTGAGTTGTATCCAACAGGGCAATTTTCAGGAGAATATGATGGAATGATAAGGTATCTTTCACCTTCATTCAGCTCTGTTTTACCTTCTTCGTAACAAGCTTTTCCGTTGACATCTGTGAAATATTCAGGTGTGCAAAGCTGGTCCCAGAAATTAGCCTGTTTGGTGAGCAACGGTAAGAGAATATCTTTTTCAAGGTCGAGAAGTTCACCGTTGTATTCGATTGTTCTGTTGCCATAACACTGCCAGAATTCGAATATTGGAAGAAGCATCCAGCTGGCACCTGCATTCCAATATTGGAACGGATACCATTTATCATATTCGACCATCATAGCACGGTCACCGTCAGTATTAACAGGAACCTGAATTGCATCTGTCATACCGTAAGTTTTTGCAGCATTTTCTTCCCAGTCAGGAATCTGCTTCAGCACAAATTTAATATAACTTTCACCAGCATCATACATATTGCCCGTATTCATACCTGACGACTGAAGATTTACATTGGCATCCATTGTGTAAATGCCTCGCCAACCTGAATTCCACTCACCTGTCCACATACCGCAAAGACGAGGGAATGAAGAACCTGAACAACAAATCTGTGCATATCGTCCCTGATTATATGCTCGTTCAACCATAGCAGTTTCAAGTTTATCACTTCTTTTTTGAAGTGCAATAAGGTGTTCGTTAGCAAAACTTTCGTTGTAGCCTTTACCTAACTCAAAATCAACTGCGTTAAACAATGCAGACTGTTTTTCTGCATGAGGTGCAAGTGCATCTTCATAACTGAATTTACCATCAACGGTATATTTCTCTGCAACAGATGTTGTGTAAGCATTGAGTTCATCTAAAAGTGCATAGTTTTCTGCATCTTTAAAGTCTTCAAATTTGCCCATATTATGGGTACGGTCAGATTTTGTAATAAGATAGACTTCAGATGCACCTGAAATTTTAATAGCAGCATTCTGTTCTTTTGCCACATTTTCACTATCGTTAGTACTATCGAGAACAACTCTTTCTTTTTTACCATCAACAACAATAACTTTTGTAAATCCACAGTATCCACCATCTTTTAATTCGCTGTTTTCATAAGATGGATAGTGTGCAATTTGCGCTATATATGTAGCGTCATCATCAACAAGTTTCTTATACTGCATATTGACCTCGTCGCCTCTGCCAAATCCTCGCAGTGACCAACAGTCATCAAGTGAAAGTGTCATATTGATTTTTGAACCGATATTTGATTTTGTAATCTTAGTAATCGTTACATTATCTTCACGGGAAGAGAATGTTGTTCTTTCCCATGTGCCACGGATATCGGTGTATTTTACTCCAACTTCTGCAGTCTCATAATCTGTCCAACGGATATAGTCGCTGTAAAGGTGCTCTTTCATGTTAAATCTTAAAACATGAGCAGGATGGAAAGCATAAGAAAATGTTCTGTTTCTGCCATTTACATCCCATGTGTCATCATAATTTATTACAGCCTGTCTTGCATCGTGAAGTTCACCTGTAACCTCATCAGGTGTATATCGAGGGTCGTTTGATGGCATAAGAAAATTGATATTCTGATAAATATGAGTGTCGTTATATGGTGAACCTGAACAAACAACACCATTTTCGCCATTACCGCTGACCATACCGTCAAACCAACTTATACTGTCTTCAAAATTGTTTGCATAAGCTACAAGTTCTGTATATTCAGTTGCAAAACATTTTGTATGGTCGTTTTTAATCATATTTACATTACCTGCCTTAATAAAATTCACCGTGCCTGGGATTAGTCCGCCCTCCAACACTAAACACAAAACAATACTGATGATAGACCTGATTTTAACTATAAATTTTATCACTGTCTTTCTCCCTTCCCTAATGTTGTATCTACTAATTTAATAATAACATAAACTAAGATTAATAAATACGACATATTTATCTAACAAAATGTCGTGTTTCCGAATATAAAAGTATGATAATATAAGCTTATAAATAGAAGTATTATTTTCATATACATACAGAAAGGAAGAAAACTATGCTTTATGCTATTAAAACTATCCTTGCAACTCTTGTTGCTCTTTGTCTATCAGTCACATCATTTATCGGAAATACTATAATTCCTGAAAAAGTTATGACAGAGTTATATGTCAGCACAACTGGAAGTGATGAAAATATAGGAAGCCACGACAATCCTTTTTTGACTATCGAAAAAGCACAGCAAGAAGTCAGAAAAACAAATGGAAATATGTCTGGAGATATTATCGTTCACATTACAGATGGTACATATGTTTTGGAAAATCCTCTTGTATTTGACGAAAGAGATAGTGCAACAAATGGATATTCTATTAAATATATTGCAGATGGTAATGCTGTTATCAGTGGTGGTCAGGAAATTGAAAATTTCACTTTGTTTGATGCAGAAAAAAATATTTATTCTGCAAAAGTTCCTGAGGGCTTTACATTCCGTCAGTTATATGTAGATGGCGAAAAGATGACAAGAGCAAGAAGCAACACGGATTTTTCAACAAGAATAGTTGGTGCTTCACGCTTTGACGAAAACGGAAATCTTATTCCAGAAAACTTAAACTACGGTGGTGAAGATTCATTAGTTCCTGCAGCATACGGTGAAATATATCTAAATGCCGATGAGTTCCAGAATTTCAACAACCTTACAAAAGTTGAACTTCATATTCTAACAGCATGGGTTAAAAATGTGCTTCGAGTTAAGTCTGCTGTTACTGAGGGTAACATAACATCTATTAGAATTCAGGATAACGAAAGTTCTTTAATTTTTAACCGAATGCATCCAAATATAGACGGTTATTCTCATATGAGCACTCACGACTTTGTTTACTATATTGAAAATGCCTATGAGCTTATTGACACCGATAAAGAGTGGTATTTGGATGAAAGCACAAACACAGTTTACTTTAAAGCACCTGAAAATATGGATATGAATTCTGTGTGTGTAATTGCTCCAAAACTTGAAAATCTTGTTACTGTAAATTCAAAAGATAACAGTAAAATCAAAAATCTGTCTTTTGAGGGAATAACTTTCCAATACAGCACTTGGAACTTACCAAGTGAAAAAGGTCTTGTTGACGTACAGGCAGGAATGTACGCAAACTACTGTATTTTCAAAACTAACGATATGGGTGTTTTAAGGCCATCTGCTTCTATATATGTTGCCAATACTGAAAACTTCACAATGAAAAACTGTACTGTGGAAAATATGGGTGCTGCAGGAATTGACTTGCACTTCGGCACGAAAAATTCTCTGATACAAGACAACCTTATTCAGAACATCAGTGGAAACGGAATTATGATAGGCAAATTCGTCGTTGATGAAAATACAGATATCCATGTTGTATATAACCCTGAAGACGAATCTGATATTTGTACTGATGACAGAATCGTAAACAACCGTGTTTTACACATAGGTACTGATTATGAAAGTTCTGTTGGCATTTGTGCAGGTTATCCAAGAAATATTCTTATTGCAAACAATGAGGTAGCATATGCGCCTTACACAGGCATATCAGTTGGTTTCGGCTGGTCAAATGCTGACAATGCAATGAGAGATAATCGAATATTAAACAATGAAATCCATCACACAAGTCAAATTCTCTGTGATGCCGGTGGTATTTACACTCTTTCAAAACAGCCAAACTCTGAAATGAGTGGCAATTACATTCATGATATTGTTTTACCTGAATGGGCTGACTATGGTACAAGTGGCATATATATGGATGAACAGACCGAAGGATATACAGTAAAGAACAATGTGCTTGAAAATGCCTGTGGAGTTGGAATGAACCGTGTTGGACATAATGACTATCAGCACAAAACAATGTATATAGACGCTAAACGTAATTTTAAGATAAAATCTATAATTAAAAATGCAGGTGTTATTGACAACTTCGATACATATTCAAAGTTATTCTATTAAAATTCATTTCTAATCAATAAACCCCAGGGTAAAGACACACTTTTACCTTGGGGTCTTTTTATGCGACATAAGCATTTGCAAAATGTCGTATTTGTTGTATAATGTAGTTGGTGATAATTATGATTACATTCAAGTGGAATGACTTTGATTTTACCTTGATTCAATTAGATAAAGGCATTTTTAAAAATGACATGGCAGGTCACAGCCACGCAAAAAACAGTTATGAACTGCACTATATCGTCGATGGAGAAGGTACACTTAACACTGACAGCAAGGTGTACGCTCTTTCAAAAGGTGACTTTTTTGTTACAGGTCCTAATATATATCATCAACAGTCAACCAATCCACAAAACCCTTTGACGGAAATATTTGTTTACCTTCAGGCATCGGAAAAGAAAACCAATGATGCACTTGTTTCGTCTTTTCTGTCAACACATTTTTATTTTTCAAAACATAAAGAATTTCAAGTAATTTTTGAAGAGATTTTAAATGAAAAAGAAAATGAACTATTTGGATATACAAATGCAATAAGTTCAATGTTACAATTATTACTTCTTAAAATTACACGACTTTATATGCCATCTTTGGCATCTTTTCCGGATAGCAAAGATAACTTAAATGATAGACGATTTATAACAATTGAACATGCCTTTATAAACGATAATGGTTCTCTAACACTTTCAGAGCTTTCTAATTTAATCGGTGTTTGCGAAAGACAAACTCAAAGGCTTTTACGCAAATATTACGGATGCTCTTTCCGAGAAAAAAAGGCAGAGTCATCAAATATAAAATAACCGAATTGAAAATTACGAAATGTATCAGTTATTGTTATTGATGCCAAATCAGATACCACTATTGATATAATTTGTGCCAGTAGTGGTATCGTTGTTTTATATAGTATTTAAGCCATTTACAAGAATTAAGCGTTGCATTTGGGAATTCGCCACTCCCTCTTGCAACGCTTTTTTAGTAACTATTAACTTTAACTTGGATAACAATTAATTTTATTATCCGACCGACAATAATTCTGACGGGTTAGTTGGCAAGGCAAATACATTTTCACCTTTACATTCCATTCTTGTGTTTGATACGCTGAGGAGTTTAGCTCTACCAGATTGTAGTTCATAAACACTAAGTGTGAATTCTTTACCCTCTTCTTCATTATTTACGCTGAAAACACAGATGTAGCTTCTTCCGTTTGCTGTTTTGACATAATACGGTTCAATATATGAAAACCATTCTGTTTCATACTCTGAGATTTCAGAATTTATGCTGATGGCATGGTAAAACTTAGTTTCCTCATCATAATCACCTAAAACGACAATCTCATCTGTTTCATTGTCACCCACAGCATCAGTGTAAAACGGTGCTGATACAGGCAGACTTACAATATACTCATCGGGTACAACAGTATATTTTTCATTGAACAAATCGGGATATTCTGCAAAGGTTACCGTTACAACCTGAACACCAAAATTGGTTGGAGCAATGTCACCCGCATTGAAATAGAAAGTTACACCATTGTAATCGAGAGTCCATGTGATACTGTCCTCAGGAGTATTTTTAAAATATTCACTGACAGCAGTATCACCAAAAGGCTCATCTTCATCTATACGGTGCATAATCTCTTTTTCAACTGTTGCAGAAATTTTTGAAACATCCGTAAAAACATCTGCGAGTCCAAGCTCTTTTCCGCTTTCAGTATCGTAATTGATTCCGTTGAAGGAGCGTGAGTCTTTTGTGCTGTAATCTTCAAGGATGCTTACTGCAATACCGTCGGCACGTCTTACCTGAACATCAAGAGTTGAAACATAGGTCGAGAAGGCCTCACTATCCTTTTCAAATTCTTCTGTAGCAAAGGAGATATGATTATCCTTTTCATCTTCCATTGTTCGTTTTCTCATAGCAGAGGTTTCCAAAAGCTTTTGTGCAAGAAGCGGATATTGTTTCTCCATAGATTTATCAAGAGTAACATCCGAATATTCACTTCTTACAAGCATTGTGGAGGTATCTTCATACCACTCATAATGAGAAATGTATTCCTTATTAAGAGAAAGAACTTTTATTTCATCCTTTGTGTTTTCATCAGAAGTCTGCGCTGTTGAAGGAGTATCCGTTACATTTTCATCGGGATTGTCTCTTTTACAAGAAGCAAAGCCGATTATGATACATAGTGAAAGCAGAACACATACGATTCTTTTTAGCTTATTCATATTGATTAAAATCCTTTAACTGTGAATACAACAACCTCTGTTGCTGATTTATCTTCACGTTCTTCTGTCATAATTGTGATGATACTACCATCAGAGAGTAATGCTGAATTGCAGAACCAAGGATAATATGTGCTGAACAAATCATCACCGGAAATTTCTGCAACAAACTTACCATCGTTATCCCAAAGAAGAACATCTCTCATATTGCCGTCAAATCCGATATATCCGTTTGCACTCTTTGCCATAAATGTGATACTGCCAAGTCCTTCACCCTCAGCATCACACAATGTTTTCTGTAATTTGCCGTCCGTATTATAGACGAAAACCTTGTGTCCGCTGTCATCTGCTGCACTACCACATACATAAATGTTATTTTCGTCAACATTGAGGTGCATAATTGTATCAACCTCTGTAAAGTTCATCGGAACAGAAGTGTATGACTCACCGTTGAATGTTACTTTGCTGCATTCACTTGATGTAAAGTAGTTAACACCCCATGTTCCTGACGGATGAATTGCAAGATTGTCAATATCCTCATAAGTTGTTGCAATTTTGTCATTTTTAATGCAGATGATGTCATTCATAGAACCGCTGAGCCAGAGTGTGCCGTCACTTGTTGCTTCAACACTTTCATAATCATCTTCCGGAAGCTCAATTACTTTATCAAAGGCTAATGCTCCGTCCACCAATATACATTTTCTCAATTCACCGTCAATGAGGAGATAAATATTATTGCCGACTGCTGCAACTGAATGGTCAAATGTTTCAAATGTAGAAATATGCTCATCAAGTCTAATCCATTGTGACTGGATATTCAAAGAACCTGCTGTAACACTCTTGTCTTCTGCAGAGAAAGGTGTTCCTTCCCATTCCCAAGGACCATCTTCGTTACCTATATCCTTAAGATTAAATGTTATGCCGTCGAGAAGTGCCTGAATATGAGCATCTTTGATGTCAGTTGCGTCAAACTTGACATAAACCGTTGCGTTTGCACCTTCAATACGGTTAAAATAAACGAGAGTTTCTTCGCCGTCATCATATTTGAGAAGGTCAACACCGCCGATTTTAACGGTTTCATAAGCTTTATTCACTTCATATTCATACTGATTGAAGCCATAATATACAAGGTCTTCACGGAAATCGTAAGGTTCGTCAATTTCAACGCTGATTGTTGCCTCAATTAAGTAATACTCTTCATCTTCGGGGTCAAGCACCTGAAGGACAGCTTTGGAATATTCTTCTTCATTTTTGAAGTCTTCTTCGATATTTTTCCAATCGTCACTTAGTCTAATCTCAAAGAATGAAGCTGTGATGTCTGCATAAGT
>JAZNIQ010000267.1:0-10940 GCA_045577555.1 Candidatus Fimenecus sp. | reverse complement strand
GGCAGTAAAGAAGAAGTGCTTTAACGGGATTTTCGATTGCAATATTTACTGCAACACCGCCACCCATTGAGTGACCGGCTAAAATCCATTCATCCATTGGTGCGATGCTTTCCATAAGTTTTGTGATTAAAATTTCACGGTCAATAACTTCCGTTTCAGGAGTTTCTCTTGTGCTGTAACCAAAGTTTGGAAGGTCTGCAAGGACACATTCGTAGCCTTTTTCAGACATTTCAATTGCCATGTTGCGCCATGCAAAAGTTGAGCACATAAATCCGTGAAGCATCATAATTCTGCCCTTGAACTTTCCTTGTGCAGGAATAACTCTGTAATGAATATCATAGTCACCATATGTAAAATACTGACTTTCTTCATAAGGCTTATAACTTGTGTCAACGGCAAATGCCATTACAGAAAATGTTGAAAGTAAAATTACAGCTATACATAAAATACTGATTATTCTTTTCATTTTGATTTCTCCTCATACTTTACTCAGCAATTGCAGGTTGTTCTGAAACTGCTCTGCGTTCTGCCAATTCTTTTTCAACCTGTGCTTTCTGTTCAGGTGTGTACTTGATGAAAAGAAGTGGAATGATATAAAGTAAAGCAGCAATTGCAGGAGTGAGCATTACGAGAGGCCAAATCCATGTTTCAAAGGCTTCGGATTGCGTTCCAAGATAAACGGCATCAGGAGTGTCCTCAACTGCAACATAGCCGAGAATACTGAGTGCAAATGTTCCAAGAGCACCGGTAATACCACTTGAAATTTTTGTAAAGAAAGTCTGCATAGCAAATGTGACACCTTCTGTACGCTTACCTGTTTTCCATTCCATATAGTCAACGCTGTCGCAGAAGAGCGATGTCTGTGCAATACTTGCAGCACCTGCAGGGAATGAACAAAGAGCAAGAATGATTATTGTGAAAACAATGTTTTTGCCTTCATATCCGATACCCCACGCAACAATTCTGCCGATAAGAGTACAAACCTGAATAAAGATAAGAAGATTTCTGTAACCATTGAATTTAACCTTGAGTTTATCTGCAAGGAGCATACCAAGAAAACTTGGTGCTGTTGTGAGTGCACCGAAAACTGTTGTAAGAGTCAATGGACCGAGAACAAATCCACCTATTGAAATCTCAGGAAGCTTGTATTTAAAGAAATATGTCATAAGGTTGTTGCCGAATGCCAATGCACCAAAAAGGTTTGAAAGTGTTACAAGCATAAGCATTTTGTTCTGGAAAAGAAGTTTGAAACATTCAAGAATTGACGTCTGCTGTTTATCGGGTTCAACAAGACGGACTCTTTCCTGTGCGCTGTAACATTTTGCACTGACTAATGCACCGCCAAGGCCAAAAATAGCAGCAAACAATACTGTCATAAGGGCAAGTGAGTTGCCTGACTGTTTAGCAACGATTTCCATAATCATAGGTATAACTGCGCTGAAAATACCAAAGAAGATAGAACCAACTGTTCTTGCTAACTGAACAAATTTGTCACGCTCGTTTGAATTAGGAGTAATAACAGATGTTGTGCCCCAAATTGCAACATCTTGCATTGTGTATGTAATATCCCAGCAGAGATACATAATTACAAAGTAACCCACACGAAGCCAGAGAAGGTTTTCATCAGTTGAGAAAACAACGAAAATAAGAACTGTGAAAATACCTACAGGTACAGGTGTATGTTTAAGTAACGGACGAAGCTTTTCACCATTTTTAAAACGATGACGGTCAACAATTGAGCCGATAATCGGGTCATTAACACCGTCCCATACTTTCATGAGGATAAGAAGTACAGCAACAACACTTGCAGGGAATTGTGCTATATCTGTCAAAAAGTATTGAAAGAAAGATGCACCGATAAAGCAATAAACAATATTTTGACCTGCAAGACCTGCCATAAAGTTGAGTTTCTCTTTTTTATCAATATAATTCATAGATTTACAACACTCCTTTAACCGTCTGGTTGCTTTTTATATTACTTAAACATTATATAATAAATAGAGATTGTTTTCCATATGTAATAATCTATAAAAAAATAAAAAAAATTTTTACATAGTGCATTAAAAAACGATTATCATCAGTTGTTATAGTGAGGAATAAACAAATATTAAATATTTGTTAAGAATTAACAGTTTAATTGACAATAGATTTGTTTCAAGGTATAATTACGTAAACAATAATTAATAAACATTTGTGTGCGTAAGTGTAGATTAAATACGGAAATTAAGGGGACAATTATGAATTGGGAAAAAGAATACACCAAAAGACTTGTTAATGCTGAAGAGGCAATTAAAAATATAAATGACGGTGATAAGGTTGTTATGTCTTTTGGTTGTGGTGAGCCGCGAGCAATAGTACGTGCAATGCGCGAAAATTATAAAAATTTTAACGGTGTTGAAATAATTAATATGCTCCTTCTGGGAGACACACCTTGGGTTGATGAAGAAGTGAAAGGCCACTTTAAGTACAATTCTTTTTTCGCATCAGGAACAAATCGTAAGGCAATTGCAAACGGAACAGCAGACTTTACATCCTGCTATCTTTCAGAAACACCAATGGTGTTAAGAGAGATTATTAAACCTCGTGTAACGGTTATGTCAGTTGCTCCACCTGATGCAGATGGATATGTATCTCTTGGTACAAACTGTGACTATATTGAAACAACGCTTTCTCATTGCGAAGTGAAAATCGCTCAAGTAAATAAATTTGTACCATATACATATGGTGTAGCAAGAAAGCATGTTTCAGAATTCGATTTCTTTGTGGAATATGATGAGCCATTGCCAGAAGTTCCTGCAGCACCACTTACAGATGTGGAAATTCAGATTGGTAAAAACTGTGCATCGCTTATTAATGATGGTGACTGTATTCAGTTAGGTATCGGCGGAATTCCAAATGCTATCTGTGAAGAATTAAAGAATAAAAAAGATTTAGGACTTCACTCCGAAATGGTTGGCGACGGTGTTGTTGATTTGATTGCAAATGGTATCATCAATAATTCAAAGAAAAACATAAATCCAGGCAAAACAATTCTTGGTTTTGCATTCGGCACAAGCAAACTCTTTGATTATATCAGCGGTAATCCTGATGTTGAGATGATGCCTATGGATTATGTTAACAATCCTGTTGTTATTGCTCAGCATGATAATATGGTGTCGGTTAATTCTTGCTTGCAGGTTGATTTGTTGGGTCAGGTTGTCTCAGATACAATCGGTCTTAATCAATTCTCCGGTGTTGGCGGTCAGGTTGACTTTGTAAGAGGTGCAACTATGAGTAAAGGCGGTCGTTCAATTATTGCGATGCCGTCAACTGCAAAGGGTGACACAATTTCAAAAATTGTTCCAAAAATCACTGATTATTCAGCGGTTACAACAACAAGAAATGATGTCAATTACATAGTTACTGAGTTTGGTATTGCTCAACTTAAAGGCAAAACAATGAGAGAAAGAGCAAGGGCGCTCATTTCTATTGCTCATCCGAATTTCAGGGATGAACTTTGTGAAGAATTTGAAAGAAGATTTAATGAAAAAGCGTTTTAAGGAGAACTGAAAATGGCTGTTTACAAAAAAGAACGTTTTGGTATTGCAAGAAAAATTGTTTCTAATATGACTGCAGAAAGCTGGGAAACAATTCCCCATGCTGTTGTAAGCTATGAAGCAGATGTTACAGAATTTTTAAATGAGTACAAAAAGCTCAATGCCGGTTGCACTGACAAGGCAAAGAAAATTTCAATTAACACAGTTGTTATGAAAATTATCTGTGAAGGTCTTATGGCTGCTCCAAAGATGAATTGCCATCTTAAGTTTGAGCGCAGACTTGTACGTGGTAAACTCTATTATCATAATCGCGTTAATGTGTCAATGCCTGCAATGCTTCCTGATGGCAGAATGATGACAGTTAATCTTCGTCATATGGAAAGCAAGAGCCTTATTAAAATGACAGAAATTATCAACGACACAATGCGTCGTATGCAGAATACAAATATGGATGAAGCTATGTTTGAGGTTTCTATGGATAACACAATCAAGGGGCTTAAAAAAGGAAAGTTTTTGCAAACTATTTACAGACTTATTGGCTCCAAGACGGGTAAACACAAGGTTCGTACTTTAAAAGGTGAAGCTAAAAAGGAATACTATGCCATTCCTGAAAAGGATAGACTCACAAAGAAGGATATTGAACAGGGTACAGTAACAATTTCTAACATCGGTTCAATTCACCGTAATCAGACAGGTATGTGTTTTCTTCTTGAAATTATTCCACCCCAAGTTACTGCTATTGCTGTTAATGCAATCAGAAAGCAACCAATAGTTGTGACAGATGAAGATGGTAACGATTCAATTGAAATTCGTCAGATTCTTCCTCTCACAATAGCGTTTGACCACAAGGCTCTTGACTACGGCGATGTTATTCCGTTTATGAACAGACTTGATGAGATTTTCGAAAATCCGTCAATTATTCACAGCTGGAAAGAATAATACAAAAAAATATGTAAAAAATAGGTGATTTGTAGGACTTTTATGCTTTACAAATCACTTTTTTTTTATTATAATACAATAGATTATTTATAAAATGGAGTAATATTCCATTAGCAGAAAGGATGAATGAAATGTCTGAACAGATGAAGATATTTCTTGCTATGGCAGGGTATATGCTGATTGTTATTGGTATTGGCATATTCTTTGCACGTAAAGCAAACAAAAACACGGAAAACTATTTTCTTGGTGGCAGAAGTTTAGGACCTTGGGTTGCCGCTATGAGTGCTGAGGCATCAGATATGAGCGGTTGGTTACTTATGGGACTTCCGGGTGTTGCATATTGGTGCGGACTTGCAGACGCTACTTGGACAGCAGTAGGCCTTGCACTCGGTACTTACCTTAACTGGCTTATAGTTGCAAAAAGACTTCGCAACTATTCAGCAATCAGCGGTGATGCAATTACTGTTCCTGAATTTTTCTCAAATCGTTTTCATGAGGATAAAAAAGTTATCAGAATTATTGCATCAGTTTTAATTCTTGTGTTCTTTACTGTTTATGCAGGCAGCTGCTTTGTTACTTGCGGTAAACTCTTCAGTACATTGTTCGGATATTCATATACATCAATGATGATTGTTGGTGCACTTTTCGTTATCGTTTATACTTTCCTTGGAGGTTTCCTTGCAGAAAGTGCATCTGACTTTATGCAGAGCATTGTTATGATTGTTGCTCTTGTTTCAATACTTGTAATGGGCACATTCAATGCAGGTGGTATTGAGGCGGTTATGGCAAATGCAGAGTCAATTTCAGGCTATTTCTCACTTACAGAAATTGCGAATCCTGTTACAAATGAAGCAGGTATGCAGTTAGTTGAAAATGGTGTTCCTGTATTTGGAGACGCAGTTGATTATCCTTTACTTACAATAGCTTCAATGCTTGCTTGGGGTCTTGGTTACTTTGGTATGCCACAGGTTCTTCTTCGTTTTATGGCTATCCGTAAAGCAAGTGAACTTAAAAAATCAAGAAGAATTGCAACAGTTTGGGTTATCATTTCACTTTTTGCAGCAGTTGCAATTGGCATTATAGGTCGTGCAATGCTTCCTACAGCAGAAACACTTCTTACAAAGGGTGGTGCAGAAAATGTGTTTGTTCTTATGAGTGAAACACTTCTCCATCCTGTACTTGCAGGTGTTATTATGGCAGGTATTCTTGCTGCTACAATCAGTTCATCAGACTCATACCTTCTTATTGCATCATCAGCACTTGCAAATGATGTGTTCAAAGGAGTTATCAAAAAAGATGCAAAAGATAAAACAGTTATGTGGGTTTCACGTATTGCACTTATGGTAGTTGCACTTATCGGTGTGGTTATTGCTCTTGACGAAGACAGCGTTATTTTCAATATTGTTTCATTTGCTTGGGCAGGTTTCGGTGCAACATTCGGACCACTTATGCTTTTCTCACTTTTCTGGAAGAGAGTAAATCGTGCAGGTGCTATTGCAGGTATGCTTTCAGGTGCGGCAACAGTATTTATTTGGAAACTTGTGCTTAACCCAACATTTGGTGGCGTATTTGCAATTTATGAACTTCTTCCTGCATTTATCGTTTCTTCAATTTTCATTGTTGCGGTTTCACTTCTTACAAAGAAACCTTCACAAGAAATTGAAGCAGAGTTTGAAAAGGCAAAAGCAGGAATTGCGGAATAATTTTACTGAATCAAATCAAAATATATAAAAGGACTGAAAATCATTTATGATTAATACAGAAAAAACACTTGAAAAACTTGTAGCTCTCAGTAAGGGCAGAGGTTTTGTTTACGCAGGTAGTGAAATCTACGGCGGTCTTGCAAACACATGGGATTACGGCCCACTTGGTGTTGAACTTAAAGAAAATATCAAAAAAGCTTGGAGAAAGAAATTTATCCAGGAAAACAAATATAATGTTGGTCTTGATTCTGCAATTCTTATGAATCCACAGACTTGGGTGGCATCCGGTCACCTTGGCGGTTTCTCTGACCCACTTATGGACTGTTGTCAGTGCAAAACACGTCACCGTGCAGACAATCTTATTGAAAACTTTGATGGTACTAATGTTGCAGGTTGGTCAAATGAAGAAATGTCAAATTACATCAAAGAACACGCTATTCCTTGTCCGGATTGCGGAGCTCACAATTTTACCGACATTCGTCAATTCAACCTTATGTTCAAAACATTTCAGGGTGTTACAGAAGATTCAACATCTGAAATCTACCTTCGTCCGGAAACAGCACAGGGTATTTTCGTAAACTTCCAGAATGTTCAGAGAACAACAAGAAGAAAGGTTCCATTTGGTGTTGCACAGATTGGTAAATCTTTCCGTAACGAAATTACTCCCGGTAAGTTCATTTTCCGTGTTCGTGAATTTGAACAGATGGAGCTTGAATTTTTCTGCAAACCAGGGACTGACCTTGAATGGTTTGAATATTGGAGAGCGTTCTGCCGTGATTGGCTCTACTCACTTAATATCAAACCTGAAAATCTTCGCCTTCGTGACCACGATCCTGAAGAACTTTGCTTCTACTCAAAAGCTACAACAGACTTTGAATATCTTTTCCCGTTTGGTTGGGGTGAACTTTGGGGTATTGCAGATAGAACTGATTACGACTTGACTCAGCACAGCAATACAAGTGGAAAAACACTCGAATATTTTGACCAAACAACAAACGAAAAATACATTCCATATGTTATTGAGCCGTCATTAGGTGTTGAGCGTCTTTTCCTTGCACTTTTAACTGAGGCTTATGATGAAGAGGTTGTGGATGCTGAAAAGAACGACGCTCGTGTTGTTATGCATTTCCACCCTGCAATTGCTCCTGTTAAAGCTGCAGTTCTTCCTCTTTCAAAGAAACTCGGCGACAAGGCTGATGAGATTTACGCTTTGCTTTCAAAATATTTCAATGTTGAGTATGATGATGCCGGTTCAATCGGTAAGAGATATCGTCGTCAGGACGAAATCGGTACACCATTCTGTATTACAGTTGACTTCCAGACCGTTGGTGACGAAACAACAGAGGCAGATAATTGTGTAACAGTCCGTGACAGAGATACAATGGAACAGGTAAGACTTCCTATCGACCAGTTGGTTGACTACATTAATAAGAAATTGGAGTTCTGATATGTCTAAAAAGCTTTTGCTGATTATCAATCCTATTGCGGGTAAGCGAAAATCTGTTGATTTTCTTCCAAAAATTGTGAAGAAACTTGAAAAAGCAGATTATAGCGTAAGTGTTAAATACACAGAGATTGATAAGAATGCATATTATGTGACAAAGCAATATGGTGAGGGTAATGACCTTATAATTTGTTGCGGTGGCGATGGCACTTTAAAGGAAACTATCTGCGGTGTTATGGAGCTGAAATTGGATGTAAAAATCGGCTATATTCCCTTTGGAACAACTAACGATTTCGCTCATTCAATGCATATTCCAACAGATGTAGAAGATGCAATTGATACTGTTTTAAAAGGAAAAACCAAGTCTATTGACATTGGTGATTTCTGCGGAGCAGAACAGTTTATCTATGTTTCTTGCTTCGGCAATCTTTGCGATGTTTCTTATAAGGCAAAGCAGTCACTTAAAAATAAAATCGGCAGGGCCGCATATTATTGGGAATCAGTAAAAGAAGCATTTTCAATAAAAGGTTTCAAGGCAAAAGTTGAATGCGATGACGGTGAGATTATAGAGGGTAGTTTCTTCTATGGTGGTGTTTCAAATTCATATTCGGTTGCAGGTTTTCCTGTGCTAAAAAAAGCCGGAGTTGAGTTTGATGACGGATATCATGAGCTTGCAATGATTCGTATGCCGAAAAGTCCTGCACAGCTTGTTTCAATTCTTAATGCTATGTTTGTTACAAGAGAAGTTGTAGAAAATGAACATATTATTGTTAAGCGAGGCAAAAACTTTAAATTTTATTTTGATGACAAAGTTAACTGGGTACTTGACGGTGAAAACGGAGGTTTCCACGACTTTGTAGAAATTAATACCTGTGAAAAAGCTGTTGAGATTTTTGTAGGTGACGACGATTAATATTTTAAAAATCTGCATTAACTTTAGCGGTAATGCAGATTTTTTGTAGGTGAGTTTATGGGAGAAAAAATCAAAAAAGCCATAGGCATTGAAGGGACATTCAAAGAAACAGTTGTTCCCATGATAAATTATTGTTATACAAATATTTTTCTTGGTGGTGCAGGATATATTATCAGTATGTATTTTAGTATTTTCTTGACCAAGGTTGTGGGATTGGATATCCGATATGCAGGCTTTATTACTATGATAGCAGTTGTGTGGGACGGTATTAATGACCCGATTATGGGTATTATTACTGACCGTACCCGTTCAAAATACGGCAGACACCGTGCATATTTAAAATGGGGTATCCCTTTTGTGTTTATTTCATACATAATGTTATGGAACTCATTTGGTCTTGACGGTGAGAATCATCCGTATATGACTGTTGCATATTTTGTGTTTGCTTATGTATTGTATAAAACAGCTTATACTATTATTACAGTACCACATACGGCTATGCTTCCAGAACTAGCACCTGAATATAACAAACGAACGCAATATACATCAGTAAGTTACATTTTTAACTCCTGCGGCATGATTCCGTCATATATTATTCTTTTGATTCTCCTTTCAGTTTTCGGCTTTTCAGGAGGACTTACAAGAGAATCAAAAACACCATTCCTTATTGCAGGTATAATTCTTGCAACAATGTATAGCATTGCAATTTACAGTACTTTTAAACTTGTTAAGGAACCAAGCTCTCTTGATATGAAAAATGAACCGCTCGATGTAAAAGCGGCGTTCAAAGAGTATTTTGATGTATTTAAAAGCCGTTCATTCAGACAGTATTTCAGTATCAGCTTTTTCTGGGAAATGGCAAGAAGCTTTTATTCAACAACATATATTTACTATGTGACTTTCCTTGCAAATCAGTATAAATTTTATCCAATTTTCAATACCCTTGCAGGTGTGTTTGAAACAGCGGCATTTCCACTAAACTATGCACTTACAATGAAACACGGTAAGAAAAAATGCGGAACAATTGTTACACCATTTATGATTTTAGGTCTTGCCATAGGTTTAATTGTTCAGGCAAGTCAGCCGGGTACGTCAAAAGCAACATATATGCTTGTGCTTATGATGTTGGGTGTTACATTCTACCCGTTTGGTATGAGTGGCATCGGTTTTGTATGTAACAATGTTTTTCCCGACCTTACCGATGTTGACGAATTAATTACGGGCCGTCGTCGTGAAGGTGTTGTTTCAACCTGCAATACAATGGTTAAACAGGTTACAGGTGGTATAAATACATTTATCGTAACACTTATTTTAGGTGGATTCGGACTTGATACAAAGAGTGAGGCAACAGAGTTTGTTCAGCAATCTGATTCGGCAATTTTTGGTATTCGACTCTGTGTGGCGATTATTCCTATGGTTTGTGCGTTTATTTCTTACATTCTTTTAAGAAAATTTGAAATGACAAGGGATGACCATACAATGATACGTGCTGCAATTGCGACAAAACACAAATATGGCAGTGTAACTCTCACAACGGATGAAAAACAGCGTTGTGAAACTCTTTCAGGGCAAAAACTTGAGAATACCTGGCTTGGTCGTGATAATGATGAGAGTCAGGGACACACATTGCAAAAAGATGAAGATGGAAATTATATAATTCTGATTGAACTTGAAAAAATGAAAAAAGAGTTAATGTCTAAAGCGGAATAGGAGGATAAATGTGAGAAATATTGACATAAATCAAACTGAACCAACAGTAAAAAGAAGTAAGGGGTTTGATGCGTTTTTCTATTTTATTCAGTGGACATGGTGTTTGTCCGTGAATATTGTAGGTGGAATTGCATACCTTATTTGTGTAAAACTGTTAAAGCGACCGCACAGTAAATTCGGATATGCAAATATTGTTTATCTTCCTTGGAAACAGGGGGGACTCTCTATGGGACTGTTTATATTTATGAGAGCAGACCATCCCGATAAGGAATGGACGTATAATACCAGAATTCACGAGTATGGTCATACATGGCAGTGCCTTATTTTAGGACCGTTATATTATATTGTTGTTGCAATTCCTTCAGCAGTATGGTGTAACTGCTTTGCAAAATACAGAGAAAAAAATAATGTTTCTTACTATAAACTTTATTGCGAAAGTTGGGCAAATGCTTGGGGAGAAAAATTCGCACAGATGAAGCGAGTGCCGGGCAAATAATCAACAAACTTCGGCATAGTAATTTCTTGACAAAGATAAGTAAATATGTGATAATATATTTTACAAATATAACCATTATAAAAGAGGCGAAATGAATGAAAAAATACCTTTCTTTAGTATTGGCATTAGTGCTGATCATTACAGCTGTTCCATTGACAGGTCTTACCGCTTTTGCTGCTGTTAAGGGTGACGGCAACGG
>JAZNIQ010000266.1:0-7041 GCA_045577555.1 Candidatus Fimenecus sp. | reverse complement strand
CCTCTCCCAGTCCGTATAGGTGAGAAGTTTATCAAACGGCTTCTTATCGGAGAGCTTTCTTCGAGTGGACATTGAAAGTTGAATATACATTTCATCAGATACATTACTTGTGTCGGCTTGATGCTGAGCTGTGTTTGTAGGTGCGCCATAACCTTTCATATGAAAACGAGCGAAAAAACCTATACAACGAAAGCCGAGTTGCTCTCGGTGGCGGCGATAACAGACACAAGGGATAATGATACTTCCGTAAGCGGCTGGCGGAATACCCGGCAGAGGTGAGATTCCTATGGATTCGGATAGCAACCGAACGTCTGATGATTTCCCGTGGTAAGAATTGCCGATACAGGGGGTGTTGAGAACAAATACTGTATTATTCAATTCAAAAGATACTACATAAAAATTTGCGAACAAGGAGGTAAAAACAATGTTCAAAAAAATCACAGGACTTTAGGTAAAGTGAAGTCACCCTCAAAAAAATAATACAAGGAGGAAAAACAAATGATTCACGGTTTACTTGTCTTGCCCGGTCTTTACACAGCGGCATTTCTCCATATCATTGCGGCGATTGCAAATTTCTTCGGAGGTTAATGTATGGCGGAGAATCAACTCGTTATAGATGTGCCGTTATCCAAAATCCGTGATTTTCTTCATCATCCCTATCTCGTTAAAGACGATGAAAGTATGGATGAGCTTGTTGAAAGCATAAAGGAAAGAGGCTTGATACAGCCGGTCATTATAAGACCTGTTGAAGACGGAATGTATGAAATGGTGTCAGGGCACAGACGGAAAAGAGCATTTGAAATTGCAGGGTATGATAAAATACCCGCAAGAGTAAAAGAAATGTCAAGAGATGAGGCGATATTATCAATGGTGGACAGTAATCTTCAAAGAGAAACGGTTTTACCCTCGGAAAAAGCAAGAGCATACAAAATGAGGCTTGATGCTTTAAGACGCCAAGCAGGAAGACCAACAAAGAATAATTCGGACCCGACGGGACCGAATTTAACAGGCACACGCTCGAATACTGAATTGGCTGCCGAGGTAAAAGAAAGTGAAACACAGATTAAAAGATATATCCGCTTGAATTATCTTGTACCCGAAATGCTTGATCTTGTTGATGAAGGTAAAGTAGCAATGCGACCTGCGGTTGAAATATCATACCTACCCGAAGAAATACAATATGACCTTTTGGAAGCTATGGAGTACAATGAAGCAACCCCGTCTCACGACCAAACCATCCGTATGCGAAAGGCATATCAGGAAGGTAATCTCACAACAGAGGTTGTAGAAACTATTATGGAAGAGCCGAAACCAAATCAGAGAGAAAAATCACCTTTCAGAGATAAGCGTATTGAAAGTGCTATCCCGAAAGGCGTACCCAAAGATAAATACTGTGATTTTGTTATCAAGGCTATCGAGTTCTATAACCGATATTTAGAAAGAGTAAAAGAAAACCGTTCAAGGTAATCTTTTGCTCTTATTTTTATTTCAAAAAAGAAAGGATAATTTTTTATGAACATCAAAGTAGAAATCAAGAAAATCTTTAAAGGTGAAAGACCTGTAAAGGCTTTTGCCGACGTTGTGATTGACGGCAGTATGGTTATTCACGGTGTCGCAGTTATCGAAAAGGACGGCAGTAAGCTCGTTTCAATGCCGTTCAAGAAGTGGAATGACAAGAAGGGTGAAACACACCGCAGTGACATTGCCCATCCCATCACAACAGAAACCCGCAAACAGATTTCCGATGCGGTACTTGCCGCTTACGAAATCGCAACAGATGAAAAATTCAATTAAAACTCAGGAGGTGTTTATTTATGTTTAAGAAAATCAAGTCATTTTTCAAAGGTGTTTCATCAAAGGCAAGGTCAGCCTATGAAAACACAGAAGCTGTTATCAAGGCAAAGGTCATCAGACTCGTTGCCGGTACCCGTGCAGAAGCCTATGTCGATACAGGTGTAAAAATCCTTATCGCAGTTGTTGTCGGCGCTCTCGTTCTCACACTCATCTACGGTCTGTTCAACACAGTCATCATGCCCACGGTTGAAACAAGGGTTGAAGGTCTGTTCAACTACGCAGGTTAAAAAATTCAAGGAGGTAATTCAATATGTTTAAGAAAATCAAGTCATTTTTCAAAGGTCTTTGTTCAAAGACAAAGTCAGCCGCTAAAAGCACAGAGGCTGTCATCAAGGCAAAGGTTATAAAGCTCCTTGTCGGTATCCGTGCCGAGGCTTATGTTGATACAGGCGTGAAAATCCTTATCGCAGTTGTTGTCGGCGCCCTTCTTCTCGGCGGTCTTTATGCTCTGTTCAACACAACGATTATGCCCACGGTAACACAGAAGATTCAGGAACTCTTTAACTACACAGCTTAAAAAATATTTTTCAGGAGGTAATTTAATATGTTTAAGAAAATCAAGTCATTTTTCAAAGGTGTTTCATCAAAGGCGAAGTCAGCCGCAAAGAGTACAGAGGCTGTCATCAAGGCAAAGGTCATCAAGCTCCTCGTCGGCATCCGTGCCGAGGCTTACGTCGATACAGGTGTAAAAATCCTTATCGCAGTTGTTGTCGGTGCTCTTCTTCTCGGCGGTCTCTACGCTCTGTTCAACACCACGATTATGCCCACGGTAACACAGAAGATTCAGGAACTGTTTAACTACGCAGGCTAACGGTACTTAAAATTTTCAGGCGGAGTAGTTTAAAAGTGGCTGCTCCGCCACTTTTTTTCAAAGGAATGAAAAACAATGATAAAAACAAGCTTAATTAACCCTATGTATCCTATTCTCCCTTTAGGGAATGTACCGGGTGTGGCTTACTCGGATAAAGAAACTTTGTTTAACTTTATAGCTTCTCTTGCATATCTGACTCTTATTCATCTGGTGATGAGATTAGCTGTTAAGAAGGTACCCGAATACAAAAAGGAAAACAAGAAAGAAATGATTGTCTGCCATATCATTACGGCAGGCGTATCTCTTGCTATGCTCCTTATGTTCGGTCTGTCGGATATGCTTATAAAAGGAACTGTGTTCTACCTTATTCTTCTTTACTCATCACTTTCAGACAACCACACAAGAACATTGAATGATGCAGCTTCGGTTATGGTAGTAATTACTTCATTTATCGGTGCAGATGTATCAGACATTCCCAAAATGGTATTATCTGCCCTTGCTCTCTTTGGAGTATTACTCATATTCGCCGTAGCAACAAACGGTGGTTTAGGCGGTGCTGATATTAAATTAACGGGTGCGTGTGCATCAGTTTTAGGCTTATGGAGCGCAACCTTCGGACTCATAGTTGGTCTGTGTCTTGCTATTGCTCATACCCTCATTAAGTACAGAGGTAAAGATAAAAACGACGACCTTGCATTTCCTTTTGTTCCCTATCTTTCAATAGGATATATGGCAGGATTTTTCTTACAAGGAGGTTTTTAAAAATGAAAATGAAAAACAGAACCTTAATCGGTATTGTCTGTATCGTTTTAGCTGTTGCGGTGACATTCCTTGTTTCACCTCTTGTCAACAGAATATCCGAACAGAAAACCGATGTAATCCGCTTCACAAAGGATATTTCACACGGCAGTAAGATTGCTGAAACTGATATTGAAATTGTGAAGCTCTCAAAAAACAGTGTTCCCGAAAAGGCACTCAAAACAAAGGATGCCGTAGTAGGTAAATATGCAAAGGCTGATTTGTTCAAAGGCGACCTTGCAACAGAAATAAAGATTACAGATGATGAAAACTCCGTAGCAAATGTTTTCAGCTCTCTTAACGGAGATAAGGTTGCTATGAGTGTAACTATCAATACCTTTGCGGGCGGTCTTTCGGGTAAGCTCGAAAGCGGTGACATTGTAAGTGTGTATGTAACCGATAAGGAAGGCGAAACGAAGGTCCCGTCAGAGCTTAAATATGTTAAGGTAATCACCACTACCACATCGGGCGGTGTTGATGAAACAGAGGTTGTGAAAAATGAGGACGGCAGCTTTGAGCTTCCCTCAACAATTACACTTCTCGTTTCCTCAAAGCAGGCTACCGTACTTGCAAACTATGAGGAAAACGCTTCAATGCATGTAGCTCTTGTGTTCAGAGGTGATACAGAAAAGGCACAGAAATTCCTTGATAAGCAGGATAAGTTCCTTGAAACGAAAACTGACAAGGAAGGTGCTGATAACAATGGCTAAAATAATTGCTGTATGCGGAGCACCGGGAAGCGGTAAAACAACTGTTGCATTTAAACTTGCACAGGAGGTTTACATCTCAACCTCTGATTGCTCCGTTACCTTTATTTCACCCGATACTACCGTTCCTACAATCGGTATGCTTTTTCCGAATTACAAACCCGATTCCCTTTATTCATTGAGTGCGGTGCTTGATTCAACAGATATTTCAAGTGACCTGCTTCTTGAAAACCTTGTAACGGTTAAGAATATGAAAAACTTCGGTTGCCTCGGTTTTAAGTCCGGTGACAGTAAGTATAGCTTTCCGACACCGACAAAAGAGAAGGTGAAAAATCTTCTTGATGTTCTTGCGGCAACTGACGGTTATGTGTTTGTTGACTGTACAAACGAGGATACAGACCTTATCTCAAAACAGGCACTCGCCAGAGCTGACCATATTATTCAGGTTATCACACCTGACCTTAAAAGTATGACTTGGCTCAATTCCTACGGAGATAAGATTATCACATCGGGAACGGAGCAGAGCTTAAAGGTAATAAACATCACGGAACACGAACTCTATATACCTTTGGAGGATGTTTGTACGCATCTTAAAAATGTCGCTTGTGTTCTTCCTTATTGCCGACAGGTGAAACAGCAGCTTCTTGACGGAAGTCTTTATGAAAGGCTCAATGCAAAAGAGTATAAGAAAAGGCTTTCGGCTCTTGTGAACAGAGTTATTTAAAGGAGTGATATAAATGAATCGTCAAATTGATTTTGTTACTCTTTTATCTATGGTTCAGGAGCATATCTCATCAAAATATGCCGCTACTCTTACTGATACAACAAAGCTCTCACAGCTTAAATCCTACATCGAAAAGTATCTGCGTGACACGGCGTATTCCGTTGAAGGTATGACGGATGAAAAGCTCTGTGACAAGATTTATTCCGAAATGGCGGAGTATTCTATACTCACACCCTTTCTTGGCAGAGATAATGTTGAAGAAATAAATATCAATGCCTGGAATGATGTTGCTATAACCTACACAAACGGCAAGATTGAAAAGGTAAAGGAACATTTCTATTCTCCTACACACGCTACAGATATTGTTAAAAGACTTCTTCATCATTCGGGTATGATTATCGACAATGCATCTCCCATGTCGCAGGGGCATTTGCCGAAAAATACAAGAATCACGGCTCTTAAAGCTCCCGTTGTTGATGATGAAATCGGTGTGAGTGTTTCTATCCGACTTCTTCACCCGTCGAGAGTAAACAGAACACAGATTATTAAGTCAGGCAATGCAACAGAAAAGATGATTGATTTTCTCTGCACCTGTATGAGATACGGTGTTTCTGTTGTTGTGGCAGGTGCCACATCTTCGGGTAAAACAACACTTCTTAATGCACTTCTTACCACTATTCCCGACGGAAAGAGAGTTTTCACCATTGAAAGCGGCTCCCGTGAGTTGGCTCTTGTGAGAAAGGATAAGAAAGGCAAGGTAGTGAACAATGTAGTTCACACGCTTTCAAGACCTTCGGATAATGAAGCCTATGACATTACTCAGGAAGATCTTGTTGTAGCTTCCCTTCGTTTTAATCCCGATATTGTTTGTGTCGGTGAGATGCGAGATGTTGAGTGCTACTCGGCAGTAGAAGCAAGTCTTACGGGACACACCGTTGTTTCAACGGTACACGCTTCAGCGGCAGATGCGGCACATATGAGAATAGCTCTTCTTTGTCAGAAGAGATTTCCCATTGACTTCAAGACCTCACTTATGCAGGCAGGTCAGGCCTTTCCCATTGTCGTATATACCCATAAGCTTGAGAACAACGAAAGAAAGATAATGGATATTACCGAGTGTGAGATACTTCCAAACGGTGAAAGAGCATACCACACACTTTTCCGTTTCAACATCACAAAGAATGTTATCGAAAAGGGTAAAAACATTACAGAGGGACACTTTGAACAGCCGGAGATTATGTCCGACAGCCTTAAAAAGAAGCTGATGCAGTTCGGTGTTCCGCAGGATGTTCTTTCAAAATTTCTGGAGAAGGGAGCTGATTACTCGTGATTATGCCTATGATTTCTTCCTTATTGCTCATTGTAGCAATAGTTTGTTTTCTTAATCTGACTCCGCAGCAGATTACCGAGGATCTTATGAGGCTTACAACGCCTAAAGTAACATTAAGAGAAAAAGCAAGAAATATGAGAGCAGGTAAAAAGAAAAAGAGCCTCGGCTCTAAACTTGCATATACACAGACGGCGTTGGCAGCTATGGGACAGGAGAATAAATTTGCTCTTGTCTGCTGTGCTTCACTCGTTCTTTTTGCGGCAGGTGCGGTAGTTGCAGTTCTCATTGACAACATATTCCTTCTTCCTGCCTTATCGGTAGCCTTTGCCCTTATACCTTTCATCTATGTCAGAAACAGTCTTTCACATTATGATAAGCATATTAAAGAGGAACTTCAAAGTGTTCTTTCAACGATTACAACATCTTACGAAAGAAACGAGAATATTATCTTTGCAGTCGAGGAAAACATCATATCAATAAAGCCGCCGTTAAGGGAGCATTTTAATGCTTTTCTCGGTGATGCTCTGACAGTTTCATCTAATGTGAAGCAGGCACTCCGTAATCTTAAGGAAAAGGTTGATGACGAGATATTCCGTGAATGGTGTGATGCTCTTATTCGTTGTCAGGACGACAGAGCTCTTATAGACACACTTCATCCCATTGTTGATAAGTTGCAGGATGTTCAAATCATAAACAGTGAGCTTTCAACAATGATGGCGGCAGTAAGAACAGAGTATTACACAATGGTAGGTCTTGTTGTGGGCAATATCCCTCTTTTGTATGTGCTTAACAAGGATTGGTTTCATACGCTCATATA
>JAZNIQ010000265.1:0-2224 GCA_045577555.1 Candidatus Fimenecus sp. | reverse complement strand
CTTCTTCTTCTGTTGCTGCTGGAGCTTCAGCTGGAGCTTCTTCTTTAGCACCACAAGCTGTTAACATACCAACAACCATTGTCAGGGACAATAAAAGAGCGATTACTTTTTTCATGTATGTTTCCTCCCTATTAATGTAATTTGTTTGCAACCCTTTGCAAACGGTTGCAAACTGCTCTCAAGGGGATTTCCCTTATGAAATAAGTTATCAAAATTTGCACTTATTGTCAATACTTTCATATTTTGCTTTTTGTTTTTGTTGAATTTGCACAATTTTGTTGTTAATTTTCTAGCAGACCGCCAAAAAAATAAGATTTATATCTTGTTTTCTCCGAGTGCAAATTGCGCTTTCTTGGCATCATTTTGCATGAATCCATGTTTTTTTGCACAACTTCCGCTTTTTGGGCATAAAAAAACCTCCCAGACATATGCCTGAGAGGTTGAATACTCCATACTCGAAAAAACTTCGTTTTTCCTCGTTGGCACTTCGAGCCATATTATCTCTTGGAGAACTGTGGTGCACGACGAGCGCCTTTGAGACCGTATTTCTTTCTTTCTTTCATTCTTGGATCACGTGTTAAGTATCCAGCTTTCTTAAGAACTGGTCTGAAATCGTTGTCAGCTTTTAAGAGGGCTCTTGCGATACCGTGTCTAACAGCACCAGCCTGTCCTGTGTATCCGCCACCGTGTACGTTTACGATTACGTCGAATTTATCGATTGTTTCTGTAGCAACTAATGGCTGACGAACAACAACTTTTAATGTTTCAAGTCCGAAATATTCGTCGATGCTTCTTTTATTGATTGTAATGTTACCTGTACCTGGTACAAGGTATACTCTAGCGATTGATTTTTTTCTTCTTCCTGTTCCGTAGAATTTTGTTGTAGCCACTGTAATTACCTCCTAATTAAAATGTTAATACTTCTGGTTTCTGTGCAGCGTGAGCATGTTCAGCACCAGCGTATACATGAAGTTTTGTGTACATCTGTCTTCCTAAAGGTCCCTTTGGAAGCATACCTTTTACAGCGAGCTCGATAACTCTTTCTGGTTTTTTAGCCATCATTTCACGTAATGTAGTTTCTTTCATACCACCTACGTAATCTGAGTGATGATAGTAAATTTTCTGGTCTAATTTTTTACCTGTTACAGCGATTTTTTCAGCGTTGATTACGATTACATAATCACCTGTATCAACGTGTGGTGTAAATTCAGGTTTGTTTTTACCTCTTAATACTTTAGCAACTTCAGATGCTAAACGACCTAATGTTAAGCCTGTAGCGTCAACTACATACCATTTTCTTTCAATCTTTGCTGGGTTAGCCATAAAAGTTTTCATCGGTTTCCTCCTATTTAAATAAGAACTCTATCATTATTCTATAGCAAAAATGTCCTTACCGGGGCTTTGGCTCAAACATTTTTATCCATTTCACATGCTGTACCATTATATTACATGGCATCGTCAATTGTCAATCCCCAATTTTGCCTAAATTTCAAGGATTTTTCGACTATTTTTCATAATTTGGATAGCGGATTTTTACCAGTGTCAAACCCTTTGCAGGAGCGGTCGGACCGGCAAGCGCACGATCTTTTCCGGCAATAATCTTCTCTATTTCTTCCGGTAAAATGTGTCCACCCCCAACCTTTAGTAAGGTACCTGCAATGATGCGCACCATATTGTATAAAAAGCCATTTCCTGTCACGGAAATTGTCAGTAAATCTCCTGCTTTTTCTACATGCAGATCATAGATTTCACGTACGGTGCTCTCTACCTGTGAGCCTGCAGCGCAGAACGAAGCAAAGTCATGTTCTCCTAAAAAATATTTACATGCTTCATTCATTTTTACCACATTTAAGTCTTCATAAGTAAAATGCGCATATAACCGATGCTCCGGCAGCGGCAGTTTTCGGTTCAATACGCGATACTCGTAAGTTTTCACCGTATCCTGGTGTCTTGGATGAAAATCGAGCGGCACTTCACAGGAATCCTGAATCCGGATATCCTCCGGCAGTCTCGCATTTAATGCATAGGTAAACTTCTCCGGTGGAATGCGGCTCTCCGTGTCAAACACATACACATTCCCTCTTGCATGGACACCTGCATCCGTTCTGCTGGCACCAATTAAGTTAATATCTTCCTTTAAAAGAGAGGAGAGTTCCGTCTTTAGAACTCCCTCAATAGTTTCACCATTATTCTGAATCTGAGAGCCATGATAGTTTGTCCCATC
>JAZNIQ010000264.1:0-1987 GCA_045577555.1 Candidatus Fimenecus sp. | reverse complement strand
GGTAAAGCTCAGTTCGGTGGTCAGCGTTTCGGTGAAATGGAAGTTTGGGCACTTGAAGCTTACGGTGCTGCTTATACTCTTCAGGAAATTCTTACAGTTAAGTCTGATGACCTTACAGGACGTCGTAAGACTTATGAGGCTATCGTTAAAGGCCTCAATATTCCTAAACCTGGTGTTCCGGAGTCTTTCAAGGTTCTCATCAAAGAACTTCAGGCATTGGCTCTTGACGTTCATGTTCTTGATGAAGACGGTGAGGATATCGACATTAAAAACGGATTTGAAAACGACGATTTTGATGTTCTTCCTGCTGTTGATTCAGATATTGAATTTGAAAATGTCAACGATGCAACTTATGATAACGGCTTTATTCTTGATAACGAAGACGGCAGTGAAATTGATGAGGATGACGATTCTGAATTCTACAAATCAATGGGTATTGACTTTGACAGCGACCCAATGGATGAAGAAGAGGATTATTGATTGACTCAACCTATTTTATATAGATAAAGGAAGAAGGGCTACATTTAATGGAAAAGAAACCATTTGAAGCAATAAAAATCGGTCTTGCCTCTCCCGACCAGATAAGAGAATGGTCATATGGTGAGGTTAAAAAGCCCGAAACAATAAACTATCGTACCTTAAAGCCCGAAAAAGACGGACTTTACTGCGAAAGAATTTTTGGACCTCAGAAGGACCTTGAATGCCATTGCGGTAAGTATAAAAAGAGCCGTTATAAGGGTAAGATTTGTGAGCGTTGCGGCGTTGAAGTTACTAAAAAGGAAGTTCGCCGTGAGAGAATGGGTCATATTGAACTTGTTTCTCCTGTTTCACACATCTGGTACTTCAAGGGTATCCCATCAAGAATGGGACTTATCCTTGACTTGTCACCACGTGACCTTGAAAAAGTACTTTATTTTGCAAAGTATATCGTTACTGACCCGGGTGACACAGAACTTGAAAAGAATCAGATACTCAACGAAAAAGAGTATGCAGATTTAGTTGAAAAATATGATGATGCGTTCAAAGCATCAATGGGTGCAGAGGCTATTAAAGAGCTTCTTTGCGAAGTTGATGTTGACGAACTTTGCAAACAGCTCCGTGAGGAACTCAGCGATGCATCAGGTCAGAAGAGAACAAGAATCTTAAAACGTCTTGAAGTTGCAGAAGCTTTCAAACAGTCAGGTAACCGTCCTGAATGGATGATTCTTGATGTTGTTCCTGTTATTCCACCTGATATCCGTCCTATGGTTCAGCTTGACGGTGGCAGATTTGCAACATCTGACCTTAATGACCTTTACAGACGTGTAATTAACAGAAATAACCGTCTTAAGAGACTTTTAGAGCTTAATGCTCCTGAAATCATTGTTCGTAATGAAAAGAGAATGCTTCAGGAAGCTGTTGACGCACTTATTGATAACGGTCGTCGCGGCAGACCTGTTACAGGTCCTAACAACAGAGCACTCAAATCTCTTTCAGATATGCTTAAAGGTAAGCAGGGTCGTTTCCGTCAGAACCTTCTTGGTAAGCGTGTTGACTATTCAGGTCGTTCAGTTATCGTTGTTGGTCCTGAACTCAAGCTTTACCAGTGCGGTCTTCCAAAGGAAATGGCACTTGAACTCTTCAAGCCATTCGTTATGAAGCGTCTTGATGAAAAGAAGATTACAAACAATATCAAATCTGCAAAGAAAATGGTAGAACGTGCTACTAATGAGGTTTGGGATGCACTTGAAGAGGTTATCAAGGACCATCCTGTAATGCTTAACCGTGCTCCTACACTTCACAGACTTGGTATTCAGGCATTTGAACCCGTTCTTGTTGAAGGCAGAGCTATTAAACTTCATCCTCTTGTATGTACAGCTTTCAATGCCGACTTCGACGGTGACCAGATGGCTGTTCACGTACCGCTTTCAGCAGAAGCACAGGCAGAAGCTCGTTTCTTGATGCTTGCTGCTAACAACCTTCTTAAGCCTTCTGATGGTAAGCCTGT
>JAZNIQ010000263.1:0-5847 GCA_045577555.1 Candidatus Fimenecus sp. | reverse complement strand
GTCTTAATCAACAGCAATGGTGTTATGGTTAATGGTACATGGAGCTATGTTGTTAACATTTCACTTAAAAACCTTACAATTAAGGCTATGGGTCTTACAGTTCCTGTTCAGCAGGCAGATGCAATTGTTGATTTCGTTGTTACACTTAACGGCGGATTTAAAGAATAGTAATTTGAAAAAATCGATACAACAAATACTCCGCAGTGCAGATGCACTGGGCATATGCTTGGTGCATTGGTTGAACTGATTGTTGTTTTTTGGGTTGACCAAAGAACAACTAACAATCTGCTTCGTCAGGCAAAAGCTGAAAAGTAAATAAAAACAAACTATTATGACCTGTCTTTTATTGACAGGTCATATTTTATTATTTATAATTAGGCTATAAGTAAAAAGAAGGGGATATGGCATATGAAAACGGCAGAAAAAGTTGCTTTTAGTGAGCAACGAGAGATGAAATGTCTTAAAAAAATGCAAGGCAGAAGTAATAGCAGTAAGTATTTCTTTGTTTTGCTTTTGCTTATTGCAATTGTAAATATTCTTGATGAGGTGACAAGTAACTTAACCGTTACGGTGCAATCATCGTTTGTAACAGAATTTTTCGTCAATAACCCTTTTATGGGTAAATATTATTCTTTCCAAGAGGGATTGGCATTACATTCATCCATTGGTGTTTTTACATATGTTTTAGGTATTATCACACCGTTTTATAAAGCACTTGCAGATAAATGGGGTCGAAAACCACTGTTTGCCATCTCAACTTTAGGTATGGCAATAGGTCTTATTGTAATTCATCTTTCAACAAGCTATATAATGTTCCTTGTTGGCTTTGCTATTATAAGTTTCTTTATGGGACACGATATTCAGATTATCTATATTCTTGAGGAAGCACCGGACAAACATCGTGCAAAGATATATAGTTTTCTTAAAAGTTTCGGTATTTTAGGTGTTATTCTCATTCCTACACTCCGTGACATTTTGATGGGAGATGACGCAACAAGATGGCGTGAAATATTCCTTGTACCGGCTGTTATAGGCTTTATTGCTGTACTACTCGTTGTTATTTTTGCAAAAGATACAAAGGTTTTTATAAACGAAAGAATAGCATATCTTTCTCGACCTTATGAAGAACGTCAGGCAGAAAAATCCATTAAGAAACAGCAAAAAGAAGCTCAGAGAAATCAGTCAGGCGTGTTTAACGGTGTTAAATACATTTTTGCAAATCCGGATACGAAAAATCTTATTATCTCCCATATTATTTTTGACTCTGCAATGCCTGCAATTGCACTGTATTTTGAATCATCAATGCACAAAGTTGGCATGAGTACAAGTGAAATTACAAAGGCTTTGTTTATGGTGCCTATTGTTTATGCGACAATAACATTCCTTTCAGGATTTATTGCAGATAAACTTGGCAGAAAAGTTACTGTAACAGGGTTTTCAATCACCTGCATAATAGGATATACCCTTTTTGTGGCAGGTATTTTATGTGGTTGGAATCCTTATTTAATCGGTTTCTTCGCAGGTCTTTATCAGGGTTCATATTGGATTGGCAGAGATTATATGAATGTTATGATGACAGAAAAAGTGCCTACGGATATTCGTGCATCTGTTGTTGGTGCAGAAGGACTTCTTGTAATAATCGGACTTGCAGTTGGTTACTTGTTAGCAATTGTCGGAATGATTAAATTCCCGATTTGGTGGGTATGCCTTACAATTTCAGTTGTGGCAGTTGGAGTTGCGGCTATAATGTTTACATTAAAAGTTAAAGAAACCAAGGGCATAAATCTTGACAAAATTGAATAGACAGATAAAAAAAAGAGGAGAATGGTGTATAACCATTCTCCTCTTTTTTGTTGTGTAGAATTTTTATCCGTTAAAATCTTCGTTTAACTCCTGCATTGTAACTTGTTCTTTATCAGAATTTTCGTATTTATCCTGATAATAGTTTTCGGGGTAGCAATCAAATGTGCCATCAGTTTTTACTGTAATCACTGTGCAACCGCGTTGCGTACCTCTTTTATCAATTTTACTGTAAGCAACATAGTCAATGCTCATACCATATGTAAGGCGGATTCCTTTGTAATCCATTGAGAAAGTGTTAATGTGGTCGTGACCTACAAATATACCCTTTGTACCGCCTAATTCAAGAGCAGTTTCAAAGAAGGTGTCATCCTGTGATGGGTAGCAAACATTTTCACCCAAAGTTCCATAATAGTGTTTTACGTTTTCAGTATCCTTGTATCCGTTAGCCTTGAATTCATCCCATGCAGTCTGATATTCAATAGGAGGAATATGCATAAATACAAGAGAATTTACAAGACCATATTTTTCAAGCAGTTGTGTTTGTTCATCACCATCAAAAGTTTTTTCAATAAAGGCTTCGTTTTCAGAATTAAGTTCTTTACAAGCTGTTTTATACCAGTCAATCTGATTTTCGTGAATATTGTCATATCCGCCTGTAAGACCTAAGAAAGAACCTTTTGGATAGGCATTTGAATCTATTGTGATGAATGCTTGCGTGATAACACCATCACTATTTTTCACCTTGATAATATTATTGCCGAATCCGTCAACGTTTTCATCACCCATAAGGAAAAGACAATTTTTCCACTCATCACTGGCGTAAAATTCACCCATTTTTTCACGGCTATATATTGAATATGCTTCAGCATCGTGATTACCAAGTGTAGGGGTCCAATATACGCCAAGAGTTTCCATTAAAGTAGCAAAAAGGCGTGCAGAATACTGATTGTTGAATGTACCTGCTGAATATGGTACAGGGAAACTGATGTCACCTGTTGTGATAACCAAATCAGGCTTTTCTTCAAGAATCATAGTTGCAACGGCATTGATGGCTTTCAGGTCATCCTTTTTTGACATCCAACCACCGCCAAGATGTATGTCAGTAAGCTGTACTACTTTAACATCACGGTCAGCAATGATTGTGTAGTAGCCGTCTGTATCTTTTTCAACAGTTAACTTGTCTTCAGGTACAGCAGATTCCATTGTGGAAATATAATCAATCATATTGTTAATATAGACTTTGTTTGCAATCGAACCTGCAATACCCAACGCCACTAAAACCGCAAGTATAATTAAAATAATCATAACAGATTTCTTTCCTTTACTCTTTTCCATAAATACACCTCATATTATATTTTTTCAACAAGTTCTTGTTTCACAAGAATATTGTTGTTATAAAACGGACTGCAATTAGACAATTCGTTGTTTACCTTTCCTGTACCATCTCTCTCAATAAGTGTTTTTTGACCTGAGAACATATTGGTACCGATTCCTAGTCGATTTCCATCAAAACTAACACCAATACTTGCCAAAACGGAAGGGAACATATCAAAAGGAGCCCATTTTCTGTTTGTTTTGTATTTTTCAGGGATGTCAGTAAGATTTTCCGGAACATTTAAGAAAAGGTTGTACATAGTACGGCGATAATCATTTACTTCTTTGAAAAATGAATCAGCCATACTTAGATGGTCACCAACAATTACGATTGTTGTGTTTTCATAAAAATCTTGTTGTTGAATCCAACGGACAAATTGAACAACTTGAGCTTGACTGTAATAAATACAGTTTGCATATTGTGAGTCAAATCTGTTTTCTGCATTAGAACTGAGATAACCGTTCGGAGCATGAGTGTCGGCTGTTTCCATAACGAAATGAAAGGGTTTTCCTGTGTCTGCAAGACGAGTAACTTCCATTTTAGCAAATTCATAAAGTTTATCGTCCTCGTAGCCCCACCATACATTATAATATTCGGGTAACCAACCTTTAGCAATTACGCCTTTATGGTCTAAAATCTCAAAATCGCCGTGAGATTGGAAAAAGAAATTAAGTCCACCAAATGCCGCATCCGCACCGAACATTACAGATTGTTCATAACCTTGTTCCGCAAGAATATCTCCTATTGTAGTAGCACCGGGCAGAAAGTTTCCGGGTTTTCCATATGAATTGCCATCAACAGGAACTTTCATCGGGAGCCCTGTGCTCATATTAACAATTGCTGCAACCGACCACCCTGAACCCGTTGTAGGAACAGGACCACCAAAACCTTTATCCGTGTGTGAGAAGTTTATCCCCTCCTTTGAAAGTTCAGCAAGGTCGGGCATAAGATTTTCATCAAAATATCCGCCAAGTTCTTTTGAAAAATATGTATTTTCAAAGGATTCAAGATATATGTAAATAAGATTACGTTTGTTTTCAGGAAAGGTAATATTGGCGGTGTTTGGGTCAACATAATTATCTTCAATATATGATGACTCTGACAAGTATGCGTTATAAAGTGTGGTAAGCTGGAATTTATTAATGCCAAAAGCACAACCACCGATAAACATTGCCAAAGCAAGTACTACAGATATTATCCTAATTGCTAAATTTGGCATGAAAACTATATGTTTATCTTTTTTCTTGTAAGTCAATTTGTAATTTGTAAATATTATGATACAAAAAACAACTATCAACAATGCTGTGGTTAGCACAGGACCTTCAAAAAGTGATATATATACTCCGGCATCAGTGCCTTCAGTAGGGGAGTTGAGATTAATCAGAATCTGGTCAGGTGCCAGATCTCCAAACGCCTCTTTACCCCAAAGTGTACCTGTGAATGCAGCAACACCAAGAGAAAAAAGAACGGTTGAAATGATTTTGATTACAAGAGAGCTTTTCTTGTGCTTTTCCTCACAAAACTCAACTCTTAAAATTCTTTTTGTAAATCCTAATATAATCCAGAAAACAACGCCAACGCCGAGGATTAAACCCAAAAATTTCCATGTATATGATATTCTGCGCGATGCAACATCAAAGATGTTATCAATACCAAAAACATTCTTCCAAAGGAAAAGAGAGGTTAAAATGATTGCGAAAACATCACGTAAAACAACAGTAATGCATGTACTTATACGTTTGTTGTCAGAAAGCAAGAAAATGTCTGCAATGCTGATTAATAAAGCGACACTGAATGCGCCAATCCAAATCATTGTAAGGACTCCTTTTCTGTTTATTTTCTGTTGCGACGATAAAGAATTGTTCTGTTATAGAAGTTACTGCGGTTTTCTAATTCCTTATTAACAAAGCTAACACCGTCACGCTCAAAAAGGGTTTGCTCACCGGAGAAAAGATTTGTACCGATTCCAAGGCGTTCACCATCAAATTCAACTCCAAGACAAGCAACAAGAGTTGGGAACATATCAAATACTGCCCAATCACGATTGTGTAATTTGCTTTCATCTATATCGCAAAGTTCAGCAGGTGGGTTAAGGAATAAATTAAAACAAGTTCGGTAATATCCTGCTTTATTGATTGGCGTGCAGAATGATTTTGACATACTCAGATGGTCACCAATAAGAACAACAGTAGTATTTTCATAAAAATCCTGTTGCTGAATCCAACGAACAAATTTTACCGCTTGTGCCTGACTGTAATAAATACAGTTAGCATATTGTGTGTCAAACTTGTTTTCAGCATGTTCACTTAAATAACCATCAGGAGAATGTGTGTCAGCAGTTTCCATAACAAAGTGGAAAGGTTTGCCTGTTTCTGAAAGTCTTGTAAGTTCTTTCTTTGCAAATTCGTAAAGTTTATCGTCTTCATATCCCCAGAAAACTTTATAGTCTTCAGGAATCCAGCCGAGTTCTTTAGCGGCTTTATAGTCATAAATGTTATAGTCCCCATGGGATTCAAAGAAAAAGTCAAGCCCACCAAATGCTGCTTCTGCACCAAACATTACAGACTGCTCATAACCTTCTTTTTTTAAGATGTCACCGAGAGTAACAGCACCCGGCAAGAAATTATTTTTAGCACCATAGGCATTTCGGTCAACAGGCACTTTCATTG
>JAZNIQ010000262.1:0-3760 GCA_045577555.1 Candidatus Fimenecus sp. | reverse complement strand
TATTTGGGTTTGGATATGGATAGCCGTTATAGCAATTATTAAGTTCGCCAATATTGTTTTAGGATTTGTTCTCAGAAAGAAGCTTGTGGTTTACCATTCCGTTTTGAATAAGATTACGGGATCGTTACTCTTTCTTCTGCCGTTTACATTACAATTCATTGAGCCAACGTATAGCTTTGTAGTCGTGTGCAGCGTGGCAACGATTGCAGCGATCGGGGAAGGCTACCTTGCTATAAAGGAAAATAAAAAATAAGAATTTGTAGGTGAATTATATGAAAACAAGAAAGGTTGTTGTACTGCCATACGATGTGGCATGGCAATCAGCTTTTGAAAAAATAAAGGGTGAGATTGAAGAAGCAATTGGCGATTTAATCATCGGCATTGAACATGTCGGAAGCACCTCTGTCGAAGGAATGTCTGCCAAGCCTTGTATTGATATTGATGTAGTTATTGAGGATATTGTAACATAAAAATAAATCCTAAACAGATAGGTGCAAATAAATTACAGATATTAACCAGAGCATTTGAAAACCACGAAAGAAAGTGTTAAACTTAAACAAATAGTAACAAGGTGTATGATAAGAAGTTTTTCTTTAAGTTAAGTATGAAAGCGAGAGGATGTATATGACTATTACTGCACATACAGGCTGTATGGGTACAGAAGATAACACGCTGGAGTCCATACAAAAGGGTGCAGAGTATGCGGATGTAGTAGAGTTTGATTTGAACTTTACAAAAGAGGGCGTACCCGTTTTATCACATGATGAGCCGAAGGGTGACGAGATTACCTTCATTTGTGCGGCAAAGATTGTCAAGTCTATAGAGAGCCTTAAAGTGAATGTTGACCTTAAAAGTGTTGCAAAATTAAAAGAGATAGTAAAAATTGCAAAGAAGTGGGATATACTCGACCGCATTTTCTTTACGGGTGTAAAAGATGAATTTGTTGAAACTGTAAGAAAAGATGCTCCCGAAGTGGTGTACTATCTTAATGTTGATGTTGATAAAGCGAAAAATAAGAACGAAGAGTATATTGAATCTCTTATTAAAAAGGTTAAAGATGCAGGAGCGATTGGTATAAACTTTAACAAGGATAATGCATCGTTTGAACTTGTGCACTTATTCCGGAAAAATGACCTTCTTGTGTCCATATGGACAGTTGATAAAAAAACGGAAATGCACGAAATCATATCCTACAGACCTGATAATATTACTACAAGAAGACCTGATATTTTAAAAAGGGAACTTGAAATAGTAGAAAATGTAGATTAGTTAGAAATTTTCAGGCAAAAGAATATAAGTAAAACAAAAAGAAGATTATAACTGCTGTTATAGCGGTTGTTCTTGTTATCGGTATTGTAGGTGCAGGAATAGGTCTTTATACGAAGAGGTATTCCAAAGATAAAAATGATACCGAGGAATTATACAGACAAAATGTAGCTTCTGTAGGATACGAAAATACTGTTGAAACAGCATATCCTCAGACTGACCTTTACGGTATTATTGATGAGCATTTCCGTTCAGAATTACCTGAAGGTAAAACCGAAAAGAAGGCTATTGTTATCGGATTTGACGGCTGCCGTGCCGATGTGCTCACACAAGCCCAGCAGGAAAACAGCGCTGTAAATGCACTGCTTCAGGACGGTGCTTCAATTAATCTTCTTTACTGTGGCGGTGTAAATTATCCCGAAATTAACACTCAGGATACTTCAACCGCACCCGGGTGGTGTTCAATCCTTACAGGAGTATGGGCAGATAAGCACGGAATTACAGGCAATGATATTACAAAGAGTATGGATACTAAGACTCTTATGACCACTCTTACTGAAGAAAAGGTAATTGACAGTGCTTCTTTTATCACAAAATGGGCAGGCCATTTTTCAAGAAGAAATGCTACATATCTTCTTGAAAAAGAGTATTGTGAAGAAAACAATCTCAGTGTAAGCTTCAACAAATGCAAAAACAACGAAGCATCTCATCATTTTGTACTTGAGGAAGTAAAAAAAGAGAATTGTGCTGATTTTGTTTTTGTAATTTACGAGCATACTGATTCCACAGGACACGGTAAAGGCTTCACTATCAATAATCCCGAATATCAGCAAGCTTTCAAAGATTCCGATGCCTGTGCTTTTGAAACTCTCGAAGCAATAAAAGCAAGAGAAACCTTTGAAACAGAAGACTGGCTTATCATTATTACTTCTGACCACGGTGGCATCAGAACTAACCACGGCGGCGAAAGCATACAGGAAAGAATGACATTTGTTGTAATGAACAAGGAATGGAACTAAAAAAGCGAAGCCTCCTTGCTTTTGCGGGGAGGCTTACAGTTTATCAGAAAGAGAGGAATATAAATGCTGAGAAAGTATTCGCATATAGTAGTTATAGGTGTTGACGGTGCAGGCAGTTGGTTTAAAGATGCCGATACACCAAATTTTGATGAAATATTTAAAAATGGAGCAATTACATACAATGCTCTTTCTTCAAAACCTACCATAAGTGCAGAGTGCTGGGGTTCAATGCTTATCGGTGTTGGTCCCGAAATCCACGGACTTACAAACGGCATTGTATCTACTGTACCTTATGATGTGAATTCTCCGTTCCCTTCGCTTTTTAGAAGAATCAGAGAAGCGTATCCCGATGCTGTTCTCGGTGCATACTGTGACTGGAATCCCATCACCTACGGTATAGTTGAAAACAATATCGGTGTTTCTCACGCCACGGCACACGACACCGAACTGACACCGATTGTCTGTGATTATATCCTTGAAAATAAACCCGACTTCCTCTTTGTTCACTTTGACAGCGTTGACAGTGCGGGTCACTCAGCGGGTTACGGACTTCCTGCTTTTATTGAGCGCATTCACGAGGTTGACAAGCTTATCGGTGATGTTTATTCTGCAGTCAAAGGCGCAGGTATACTTGACGATACACTCTTTATTGTTATAGCAGACCACGGCGGTGCCAACGACGAGGAAGGCAAAGGACATCACGGCGGCTGGACAGACGAAGAAAAATACGTCACCTTTGCCGCTGTCGGTAAAGGCATAAACAATTGTGAAATAAAAGAAATGAATATCCGTGACCTTGCAGCTATTGTCCTTTATGCTATGGGTATAGAGGCTCCCGGCTTTGATGAAAAGGGCTGGACTTCACAGATTCCAAAAGGACTGTTCGCTGATTATGAAGGTGAATACCGTGATATTTCACATCTGACAGGTGCGGCACCGAGAATTTCAAAAAAGCACCACGAATCAGAGCCCGCGTAATAAACCGTGAAGACAGAGATAATGATTATTTAAAAGAGGAAGTTTAATATGAACTTTATAAAGGTTACAGATAACAAAAATGTATTCGCTGACGGTATTCACGATGACACAAAACCCCTGCAGGCGTGCATTGATGAACTGAAAGACGGAGGAACAGTTTATTTCCCCAACGGTACATATCTTATTTCTGCTGCACTTATTTTCTATTCGTATCAGCATCTGAAGTTTTCGGATAATGCAGTTATTCTCAGAAGTGACAAAAGTGACCCGATAACAAGATATCTCCTGGCATCATATTCAGAACCCGAATGGGGAGCTTATGAAGGTACGCACGATGTTGTTATTTCAGGCGGTATTTTTGACGGCAACAAAAATCTTGATGAATGTATTACCCTTGTAAACACAGTTCATTGCAGCAATATTACCATTGAAAACTGCAGATTCCGTCATTGTGCTCATTGGCATTGTATTGAAATTAACGGAACTCAAAACACAAC
>JAZNIQ010000261.1:0-3743 GCA_045577555.1 Candidatus Fimenecus sp. | reverse complement strand
GTGAGCCAAGGAGTTGATTTATGACATTGTCTTCCTAAGACCGCTTGACCTCCGACTTAACCTAAGGCTATACTTCGCTTGACAAGATGCTGCCGGCATTGTCTAAACTTGGAGTTCTTTGATTATAGTTAATCATTCTGTAAAGTTACTTGATCAAAGTCGTATCGTAGCCATGTCGTTCTGTGGGCCAAGGAGTTGATTTATGACATTGTCTTCCTAAGACCGCTTGGCCTCCGACTTTAATAAACACCCTCTGGAGACTATATGTTTTATATTGAACTGAAAAATTCGTGTGCCAATACATAAGCTTGTTTTCCGTCTTGGGAAATGTATGATGAGTGGTTACCGCCCTTAATTATTGCTATTTTACTGTTTTTTATACTTTTATGAATAAGCACGGAATCTGACAACCACATAATATCATATTCACCCGCAACAATGTAAGCAGGGCAGATGATTTTCGAAAGCAATTCTTCATTCATTTGAGGTAATGTAAGCATCATATCATTGAGTTTGTTTGGATTGAATAAATCATTAATTGCAACACCGATAGTAAAATATGGTTTAAAAGTATCAGGTGTGGTATTAGCTCCACAGGAGATAATAGCACCTAACAAATCAGGATATGTGTAAGCTACAGTAAGAGCATTTATACCGCCATCACTATGTCCCATAACATAGTGCTTCTCTAAATTCATTGCTTCAATGAATTCTTTTATATCCTTTGCCATAAGGTCATATGATATTACACCCGGGTCAGTGCTTTGTCCGTGACAACGACTCTCAATAACATAAACTGTGTAATCATTTGCAAGATATGTTGCTGCTTCTTTAAGTGAGTTTTGACTACCGCCATTACCGTGAACAAGAATTAGGGGATAACCGCATTCGCCATAAACGGAATAATGCATTTTTATTTCACTTAACTGAATGTCATCTTCTTTTACAGGAGATGTAACAGGGGAAGGTACATTGCTTGTATCAAGAGTAATCATATTGTATTTTTTTGATTGATGATGAACAGAAATTTGCCATATTCCTGCACCAACTACGACAGCTAACGCCACCGAGCCTATAACTTTTAAAGCTTTTTTACCTTTTTTCATTATTCTACCTCTGCTTCATAGATTCCTATGCATTCTCTGCCAGTAAGATTATTTGATACATTTCGTGCATTGAAATAAAGCCTTAATTTGTTATCGTGATATGTAAGACAACAAGCGTAAACGTATTGTTTCATCCAGTTACTGTTTCCTTGTAACTGTGGAACTAAAAATGGTCTTACAAACTCAAAATTTACACCATCTTGAGATTTTAACAGCATAATTGCTGAATAACTTTTACCATTTTTCTCAAACAATCCGTTCTGCAACCCTATATAACAGTCTTTAAGTTGATATACTTTCAAACATCCTGAACAAAGATTAAGATACTGAATGTTTTTATCAGGGCTGATAATAGGATAATCTCTTGAAATATAGTCAGTTGTAATGTTTTTGCTCTCTGCAAAACTTATATGCGTAGGTTCGCAAAAACCGCAATCTTTAATAAATGTTTGCCCGCAGGAATAGTACATTCTGTATCCATTATCTGTGTTCAGAAGAAAAGGGTTTGAAATTGCAATTCCAAAATTACATTCTTCATAATCACGAGTTTTACCGATAACTAAATATGGTTCTGTCCAGTGGGTAAGATTATCAGATTCTGTGCAGTAGATTTCCGATTTCCATTTTGCACCCGCAAGACTTAAAAGATTAAAGATAACAGGACGTGTTCGTTCATAAAAAAGATAATATTTTCCGTTAATGTAATTTATGTTTGGTCGCATTGCACGGTTAACAATTTTACCTTTATTCGCAAAATTAATTCCGTCAGTACTTTCGTAACGGTAAATGCCAAAAAATGTATGACAGAACAGATGCCACTTACCGTCGTGAGAAACATTAGGAGTAATCACACTCGGGTCAGCAATTACAAAACTGTTCCATGGATTTTTAAGTATGGGATTTTCTTTATATAATTTAAAGTTCGTATTGTTGAATTGTTCAAAAGTTATGTTTTGCATCTTTATATTTCCTTATTAGATACTACAAATGTCATTCGTTCCTGAATACTTGCATCACCGTGGTCTGTACCAATTCCACCATGGTCAGAAGTTATAATAATGAGCCAATCTTCAGTTTCATAAGTTTCTCTTGCTTTAATTGCATCAATTGTATTAAGTCCGTAAATGTCAGCCTGTTGGAAAGCCTTCTTATATTCAGGATTATTTATTGTAAAGCCTAAATCGTGACCTATTGAGTCAGTAGGCTCATAAATTACAAAAATAAAGTCAGCACAGTCTTTTTTACTTATTTCATTTAATGTGTATTCGTGTGAAACCTCATCATTTTCACATTTGTTAAAGCTTACATTAATGTTATTTTCTTCGCAATATTCCTTTTCGAGAATATATGTAGATTTTTTTCTTGAAAAGTGACCTGCCCATTTTGTGATGAAGGAAGCACTGTCAATTGTTTTTTCTTCTACAAGTGTTGTGAGGAGTGTTTTGTGCTGGAGTGTTTTTTGGATTCCATTTGCAGTAATTCCATGTTCATCCGCCCATACACCTGTGAGAATTGAACACCAACCCGGTGCGGTTGAAGTGTCCTGTGTATTTTCGGCGGGGTAGTTAACGCCACCGCAATATGCAAGATTAATTGAACCACCATCATTGAGCAAAGAAAAAATTGCACTCTTTTCAGGCTGTTTTTCTGTAAGCACATCTGCACGGCAACCGTCATAACCGATGATTATAGCCTTTTTCTCTGTCTTACCCTTAGGCAATTCACCCTCAAAATGTTCTTTAATTATATTGTAAAGTTCAGTCTGAGGAATAGCAGTTTCAATTGTGTTTTCGTAGCCTATCGAAGCAACATTTTGTCTGAATAATTCTTCAGTATCGTTTGAATCTTTTGCATATTCTGACTTGGAAATTGCAACACCAAAAATAATGCCAATTGCAATTACTACAACAAGTGCAGGAATAATAACTAAAAATTTCTTCTTCATTTCGTCTACCCCTTTGTATGCTTTTTATGATTTTATAATAACACAGTAAAAATGAAATGTATATATTTTTTTATTTTTTGACTGTCAATTTCCTGCTTTTATCTGTTAAAAAAGGTGGCATGAAACCTTTTGATTTCAAGCCACCTAAAAGCCACTTAATATTATTCCCACTCAATTGTGCCAATTGGCTTTGGAGTGAGGTCGTAAAGTACACGGTTGATGCCGTCAACATCGTGTGTGATTCTATCTGTGATTTTGTGAAGTACTGCATATGGAATTTCTTCAATAGTAGCACTCATAGCGTCCTTTGTATTAACTGCACGGATAATAGCGGGCCAGCCTTCGTAACGGCTTTCATCTTTAACACCAACGCTCTTAACATCCGGAACAGCAATAAAGTACTGCCATACTTTTTCAGCAAGACCGCAGTTGTCAAATTCTTCACGGAGAATTGCATCTGCTTCACGGAGTGCATGGAGTCTGTCACGAGTGATTGCACCAAGACAACGAACACCAAGTCCGGGACCCGGGAATGGCTGACGATATACCATATCTGCTGGTAATCCAAGTTCTACACCACATGCACGAACTTCATCCTTGAAAAGCTGTGCCAACGGTTCCACTAATTTAAACTGAAGATCTTCCGGCAGACCACCAACGTTATGATGAGACTTTACACATTTTGCAGTCTT
>JAZNIQ010000260.1:0-2358 GCA_045577555.1 Candidatus Fimenecus sp. | reverse complement strand
TGATTTTCAAAAGGTCGTAAATATTCAATGGGTATTTTATTAGCCCACACATATTCTGTGCGGGCTTTCTGTACTTTGTCGTATAAGGTTTCTTTTGTGGGATTGTTTTCTTCAATATCACGGGGATATACTTTTGATTTTGGTTTAATAGCCATATTATCGGCTCCTTTCTATTTTTCTAATTTTATTCATTTCTGCCTGATGCTCTTTCTGCAAGAGCTCATACAGATGCGGAGATTTTTCAAGAATATCCTCTGCCTGTTTGAGTTTATTTCTCAAAGGTGTGATTTCTTTTGTAATCTCCTTACGCATAGCTTGGTACCTTTCTTTATCTTCGGGAGTAGTTGCTCTGCGTTTTTTGTTGTCTGCCTTGCTTCGCTTTTCTTCAAGCTCGGCAATTTTTAGCTGTGTTTCTTCAATGGTGACTGTTAAATCGTCAGTAGTATGAATTTGGTTGTCGGTCAGAAAATGATAATCAGATACATATTGTTTGATGTCCTTTGCGGCGTGCCTTATTTCGGGTGAAATCAGCATTGCATCTGCTACTTCTTTCAGTAATTGGAAAACTAATATAATGAGCAGAAGCATAGTATCAACATAAATAACCTCAGGTCGTTTACCATGCTCAATGCTGAACTCCAATTTCTTTCTTACTGATTCAAGAGGAAAGTATCTGCGCCTTGCATAGAAGAAGTTGTTCCAATCAGCAAGATGATGTCCGCTGTAATAGGTTTCGTTGAATCTTTTCTCAATGCCTTCAACGGTATATCCAAGACCTTCAACCCTTACACCTCTTTCCCAATCCTTTGCTTTAATAGTGAATCGTCTGTAATCTACCTCATAGCCCATAGTGAATAGAACTTTTCTGAATTCGTTCCAACTTGTAGCAACAGTAAGACAGATCTCAATATCTTCCCTGAGCATATCTCTATGGGTTTTCTTGCCTTGTTTGTGAAGCCAGTATGCTTTCTTTTCACCGCCGTAAAAGGGTGCGTTTTCAAGAACTGATTTGCCTCGTTCTTTGCAGATGGCGTCAGAAATCTCACGAAGCTTGTAGTGGTCTGAAATATGGTTTTCAAACTTTCTGCCTGTTCTGAAAGAAACAGAATTTACTACAAAGTGATTGTGCAGGTGATGCTGCTTATCTAAATGAGTAGTAACAACAATCTCATATTCAGCACCCCACATTTGTTTAGCCGTTTCTACACCGATACTGTGACACTCTTCGGATGTTACTTCACCTTCGGCAAAACTTTGAAAGCCGTGATAAGCCACGTTACCGCCAAGCTTTCCGTAATGAAGTTTGGTTGTCATCATGTGCTCATAGGCTCGCTGTACGGGACAGTTAATTGCTGATACATAAAGCTTCTCATCAGTCTTCTTATCGTTCTCGGCATATTGCAGAGTTTGGTATAAATCCTCATCAAGATACTTTTTATCAATGGTCTTGTCAGGATTTTCAGCATACTGAATAACCTCTTTAAGGCGGCTCTTTACGGGCCAGAATCCTGTGGTAGCAATAGGTCATTCACCTCCTTTTTCGGACTTAAAATCTCACTGTGAATTTCATCAATGAGAGTGAGTAGCTTTGCTTCAGTTTCAGGTGTCATATCTTTGTTACAGATTTCACAGAGCTTTCCGTAGAAATTAAAAAAAGCATCAGGCAACACCGTTCTTGGTGCAAATCCCAATGCTCTCTTTGTTACATATTCACTTGTAGACAATCCGCATTTTGAAGCATATCTCTCAATCTTCTTTTTGTTTTCAGGTGTTATCCTAATTTCAAGCCTTTGTGTTTTGTTCTTTGGTGTGTTGTTCATATCACCATTCCTTTCATTAGATTTTAGGGATTAAGGGACCCTAAAGAATTTGGAACTTGCCGTACAAGTTCCCTGCTCGTTACGGTGTGAGACATTATTCTGCGAATTCAACATTTCGCAGATAACAGCTGTCACTTTTCTTTTTGGCAAAGGTAAGATAAAGCTCTGTGCCAATGGGGATTCTGTTTAAGCCGAGATAGCTCATATTATTCCAGGCACATGCCATAATTTTTCTGCCGTCTTCAAAAGTGAAATATGCGATAACATTTTTCTTTTTGCCGTAGCGGGAATAATCAAGAACAGCCTTGAAAGTGCCTTCTTCTTCGCAGAAACAGTAATCATCAAAATTGACATTGAATTCATAATCTGTCATAAGGTAACCTCCTTTCAATCGTTATTTGTTTGAGCCGTAAATAGTGGATTTGGCTCAATAAAAATACCCTCACAATTTAAATTTGTGGGGGCAGTTATCAAATAACGGGATATTGAATTTTTAGAGGTGTTATGATATACTGAATAAAATTAATTTTTGGAGAAT
>JAZNIQ010000259.1:0-8789 GCA_045577555.1 Candidatus Fimenecus sp. | reverse complement strand
ATGTTTGTACTTGGTGATGCTGACGAGGCAGAAGCAAATAATGAAGAAATCTTTGCTCTCCGCCCCATGACTTGCCCATTCCAGTATCAGGCATATCTTAACAGACCTCGTTCATATCGTGATTTGCCACTCCGTTACAACGAAACATCAACCCTTTTCCGTAACGAAGCATCGGGCGAAATGCACGGTCTTATCCGTGTTCGTCAGTTCACAATTTCAGAAGGTCACTTAATGTGTACTCCTGAACAACTTGAAGACGAATTCAGAGGTTGTCTTGAACTCGCTATCTATATGCTTAAAACACTTGGTCTTTATGAAGATGTTTCATACCGTTTCTCACAGTGGGACCCTGCAGATACTGAAAAATACATCGGTACTCCTGAACAGTGGGATGAAGCACAGGGAATTATGGGCAAAATCCTTGACAACCTTGGCATTAAATACGCTATCGGTGTTGGCGAGGCTGCATTCTATGGCCCTAAACTTGATATTCAGATTAAGAACGTATTCGGCAAAGAAGACACACTTATCACAATTCAGGTTGACCAGCTTCTTGCTGAAAAATTCGGTATGGAATACACAGACAAAGACGGTTCAAAGAAAAATCCATACATCATTCACAGAACATCAATCGGTTGTTACGAGCGTACACTTGCTCTTCTTATTGAAAAGTATGCAGGTGCATTCCCACTTTGGCTTGCTCCTGAACAGGTAAGAATTCTTCCTATCGCTGACCGTCATCACGACCGCTCATTTGAAATCAAGGCTGAACTTGAAAAGATGGGTATGCGTGTAACAGTTGACGACAGAAGTGAAAAGACAGGTTATAAAATCCGTGAATCAAGACTTCAGAAGCTTCCATATTGGATTATCGTTGGTGACAAGGAAGTTGAAGATGGCACAGTATCAGTAAGTAAACGCGGTCAGGGTGACATTGGTTCAATGAATTTTGACGACTTTGCTAACATGCTTAAAGAAGAAATCGAGAATAAAGTAAGATAATAATATAAGTTGATTAAAAACAAGGGGTATATTATGAGAAATCCACTTACCGTAACGGTTATTACCGACACACATTATTATTCAAAGAAACTCGGCACATCCGGTGAAGCCTATGAAATAGCAAACAACAAAAGTGGTGTTTTACTGGCTGAAGCAGCTGAAATGCTTGAAGCAGCATTTGCTCAGATTGCAAAAGACGAAAGAACTGATATTGTTCTTCTTTCAGGTGATACAACAAGCAACGGTGACTTTGATTCTCACAAAGAATTTATTGAGATGCTCCGTGACCTTAAAGAAAAAGGTAAAAGAGTTTATGTACTTACTGCTACTCACGACTACAAGTGGGACGGTTTAACACACAAGTACGAACGTGACGAAAGAGTTCCTATTCCCGCAGCAAAACGCGAAGAATTATATGATATGTATAAGGAATTTGGTCCTGACGAGGCTATTGCAGTCCACAGAGAAAGCATGTCATATATCATTCAGTTGCAAGATGGATATAGACTTTTTGCGCTCAACGATGATACAAACTTAAACGGAAAAAGCGGTTTCTCCGACGAACTTTTTGAATGGATTAAAGAACAAATTGCTGATGCAAAAGCGAACAACCAGTTCATTGTTGCAATGACACATCATCCGCTTATTGCCCCCTCACCTATGTATGAAATCATCGGCAAAGGTGATATGATGGGTGACTATGAAATCCGCCGTGAGCAACTTGCTGATTTAGGCGTTCAGTTTATGCTTACAGGTCACACTCACGTTCACGATATTGACAAACATATAAGTCCAAAAGGTAACTATTTATACGATATTTCAACTGCATCAACAATTGGTTATCCCGGCACCATCAGAACAGTTGTTTTTGATGCAGATAATAATGTTGTTACAACAACAACTGACCTTGTTACAGAGCCTGTTAAAATCAATACCCACGGCAAAGATTTACAGACTTACCTCTCCGACCATCTTATAGGTATGATTAGAGATGTAATCAAGGCCGCAGGTGAAGATATCGACAAATTCGCAGATATGGCTACTGCAATCAGTATCAGAAAAAATGTAAGTTATAAAATCGGATGGATTTTAAAACCTGTATTCAAATTCCTTAACAAACTCAAAATCGGCACTGTCGGTAACTGGACACGAGCAGAAACAGGACTTAAAAAGGCTGATTATGCAGATATTAAAGATAAGAGTGTTGTTGATTTCATTGTTGATTTAATACTTAACCTGTTCGCTGGCAAGAATCTTTATACTCCTGATGACAATGAATATAAAATCGCAATCGGGCTTATTAATATTATAGATTCGATAATCAAGGTGTTACATATCCCATTGAAAAAACTTATTAAAGTTTCTGACACAGTCCGTGGAATTGTTGAACCATTACTCTATAATGCAGGGATTCCGTCATATGATGCAATTATACCGATTATGCCTGTTTATGAGGGTGATGAAGTTGGTCCTCAGCCCGAATCCGCACCAAATGTTGAAACGGTTAAGGATAGTAAAAAGGGACTTCCTATTATAATTATTGCAATTCTTTTCATCCTTATTTTCTGGTTGCCGCTACTCATTCTCCTTCTTATCGGATTTATTATCAACCAGATAAAATACGGCAAATACTTAAAATAATTCAAAACAATACCACTCGACAGTCTTGTCGGGTGGTATTCTTATTTGTGAAAGCCAACAAATTTTTCAATATATTTTTTACTAATCGCACAAAAATAAAGATGTTTTAGTAAATTATAAACAATTTTTCCTTAACTTCTTGATTTTTCCACAAAATTACTATATAATCATATTATATATTGAGGGGAATATTCGCATTTTTTCACCTAATTTGGAGGTTTTTTATTTTGAGCGGAGATTTGCATTGTCACACAAGATTATCAGACGGGTCTTTAGGTATTGAAGACATTATTAATTTTGCAAAGAAAAAAGGTCTTGAAACTATTGCAATAACAGACCACGATTGTCTTGCAGGTACTGTAAGGGGTAGAGTTATCGGTGCACGTCATGGTATTCAGGTTATCCCCGGTGTTGAATTATCAGCAACTGATGAGGAAAACGGTGTAAACGTTCATATTCTTTGTTATTTACCCGACGCACCCGATATACTTGAGGGATTGTGCAAAAGAAACTCTTTGGCACGAAAAAAAGCATCACACTTTATGATGCTCCAGACTGCTAAACGATTCCCCATTTCCACAGAATTCATCATCAAATGTGCAACAGGTTCTACTAACCTTTATAAAAAGCACATCATGCAAGCACTTATTGAATGCGGTTATGCAGATTCTTTCAATGGTGAGCTTTACAAAAAGCTTTTCACAAAGGAAAGTGAAGATAATATTCTTGTTGTTCCGAAATATGAGAATATCAAGGATGTTATTGATACTATTCATACCGCAGGAGGTATTGCCATTCTTGCTCATCCATACATAAGCAAGGTTGAAAATAATATCCCCTACTATGCTGAATTGGGAATTGACGGAATTGAAGTTTTTCACCCAAGTGCTAATGAAGAACAGCAAACTGCACTCAAGAAGATTGCATCAAAGAATAAATTGCTCATGACAGGTGGAAGTGATTTCCACGGTCTTTATAATGAGTATCAAGTATCAATCGGTGATTACACCACACCTGATGATTGCTTACATACACTTCTCACTTACAAATCAAAACAGAAAAGATTACAAAAAAAATTAGCACAACAGAGTGCTGATGAATAAAATAATTATAATTGAAATAAAATAAGACAAGGAGGGTTAATATGCTCTTTGACGACAGCGATGTAAAAATCTTCACTGACAGTGATACAAATCAAGAACATGCCTATGAAGTTTCTGTTATTGCTGAAATGACAAAGCACAGAAGCAACGGCAATATCTTAAAAGCAAAACAACTTGGCAAGCATCTTGCTGAAATATTTGTTGATGAGCCAAGTTTACTCTCTCAACTTGAAGGTGAAGTTGGTAAAATTCAATGTGATGATGACGATATGTATCATATTAAAGTATTACTCATCTTTACTGCTGAATATTGCATTAATCATTTGCTTCCTGCTACGCTTTTATCTAACACAGCAGTTAACGCACTTTATGACACCGTTATCAAAAAAGCTGCTGAGTTTTATGACAGACTTGACGATGCTGCAGAATACAGCTTCTATTACCTTGCAGTAAGAAAGGCTGTTGAAATTCCAAAAAACATCGGTGTTTCGTTTGCTATGCTTTGTGGCGAGGATAAAAACGAATATTATACAAATTTAGGTAAACGACTTTTTGAGGTTGCACAGCACGAAATTGAAAAAATTATTGACAGTTACGGGTTTGAGAAGTAAAAAAACAGTTGTAAGTTAATTCTTACAACTGTTTCTTTTTATAAATTCAATACTGACGATGCAATTGCAAAATAAATCAAAAGAGTTACTGCATCCACAATTGTTGAAATAAACGGGCTTGACATTACAGCAGGGTCAAAGCCTATTTTTTTTGCAATTACAGGTAATATTGAGCCTACAACCTTTGCAAATACAACTGCTGCAATCATTGTAACACTTACCACAAGTGCTACCTGCCAACCAATATCATCAAAAATCATAAGTTTTGCAAAATTAACAATAGCCAATGCTACACCACAAATCAATGCTATTGAAAATTCTTTAAAAACTACCTTTAAAGTATCTCTGAATTCAATTTCACCCAATGAAAGGCCACGAATAATGGTTGATGATGACTGATTTCCACAGTTGCCGCAAGTACCTGTCAGCATTGGGATAAAGGCAGTCAATGCAACACACGCTGTCAGCGCACCTTCAAAATGAGTAATAATCTTTTCAGTAAAAGTTGCCGATACCATCAAAAGCATAAGCCAGGGAATACGCTTTTTGAAGTTTTCAAAAACACCCATTTTGAGATATGGTTTGTCAGTAGGCGTAATAGCAGCCATCAATTCCATATCTTCTGTAACCTCATCTTGCATAACATCAATAGCATCGTCAACGGTGATAATACCAACAAGACGATTTTCCCTATCAACAACAGGCAATGCAAGGAGGTCGTATTTATCGAAAAGGTCTGCAACGACTTCTTTATCTTCCCAAGTGTTTACAGAAATAACATTATCTTCCATAATATCACGGATTTCTGCATTTTCATCAGCTAAAAGCAAATCCTTGGCTGTAACAACACCTTTAAGTTTTCTTTTACTATCGGTTACATAACAGGTATAAATTGTTTCTTTATCAACACCTGTTCTGCGAATCCTCATAAACGCATCTGCTACAGTCATTGAGCGTTTTAAATCAACATACTCAATGGTCATAATACTTCCTGCAGAGTCTTCGGGATATTTTAATATTTCATTGATGCTTTTTCGCATATCCGGGTCAGTGTGCCTTAAGATACGTTTAACAAGTGTTGACGGCATTTCCTCAATAAGGTCAACGGCATCGTCAACATAAAGCTCATCAAGCACTTCACGAAGTTCCGAATCACTGAACGCACGAATAAGCTGTTCCTGATATTCAGGCTCCATATTAACAAAAACTTCTGCAGCCAACTCTTTATTTAAAAGACGATAAATGAGTGTAAGGTCGCGTTCTTCTAGCTCCATAAAAAGTTCAGCAATATCCTGTTCGTTCATTTCATCGAGGATATCTTTTAATTCTTTCCACTTTTTGTTATGCAAAAGTTCAATTAAAATTTCATAGGTTTCCATTTTTCACAACTCCTTCTTTGATAGAATAGATATGTGAAACACGACGAGTATTTTCAGAAAATGCAGACACAATCCGCAATAATACTCGGAGGTTTCGCGTTTGTACTTCGGTACGTGTCCACAATTTTCACTCCTTTTCATTAAAAAAAACTACATTTCAGCTCAAACGCAAAAATGCAGTCAAATATACCTTGCATTTCGTTCAAGCTTTAGCTTCGCAGGGCAATGAAATTACATTAAATCACACCTTGTTTTTCGATATGACTTGTTAACCTACTGACAGTGTCTCCACCGTTTCGCGGCAGTAATCCGTATCCCTGTGGTAGCCTTACCTACCGAATATGTCATTACATATTATATTGTGAATATATTATCAACTTTAAACACTTATTTGTCAATACAATTTTAATATTTTTTATTATTTTTATTATTTTTCTTCGTCAAAATACACATTTATAATTATAATAATTTAGTACGAATTAACAAAAAAATTGTTTTTGTGTTCATTTTTTATTAAAATTTATTTTTTTGATTGATTATACTATTAAATTATGTTAAAATTTATCTATTGCAATAAACAAAATAAGGAGTGCAAAAAATGAATTTAGTTCAAACAGTCAGAACTGGCGTTGACATGGTTAAAACCCATTGGAAAACACCACCCAAAGGCAGATATATGCCTTACCGTGAAATCGCTGCATATTCAGGCGGTGGTATCGGTGCTTACATGATTATCACATTAGGTAACGCGTGTCTTTTATCTATGGGTAATACACTTATCTCCTCAACACTTGGTGTTGGTGCTACAGATATGTATTTACTCTATGTTATCGCTATTCTCATCAATATTCCTTTCACAGGACTTCGTGCGACAATTATCGACAACACAAGAAACAAAGCCGGCAAATATCGTCCGTACATAGTAAGAATGGCTATTCCTTCTGCTATTATTTGTAATCTTATTGTATGGTTCCCTTATGATAAGTTGAGCCTTATCGTTGGCGAAGGTATGATATTCGGCAGAGAAAAAGATTATGTTGCTAAATGTGCAATTATTCTTATTCTGAATATCGCATTGAATTTCATCTATTATTTCTTCTATGACGGATATGAAAATCTTATCCACGTTCTTTCTCCAAACACACAGGAAAGAGCTGACGTTGCATCAATCAAGAGCGTTGTTTATTCATTCGCTCCCACAATTGTAAACCTTTTCACACCAATTATTGCTCGTAATCTTTTCCACACAAACACAACAGATATTCGTGTTTATAGATTCCTCTACCCTATTCTTGCGGTTGGTGGTATTCTTCTTTGTATCATTGTTTATAAATACACTGAAGAAAAGATTGTTCAAGCAAGAACTCACGTTGTTCAAATTAAATTCATTGACGCTCTTCGTGCAGTTGCAAAGAACAAGTATTTCTGGATTATCTCTCTTGCAGGTTGGATTGGATTCCTTGAATCTGCTTACGCAAACATCCTTAACTGGCTTTACAACTACGGTGGCGCTTGTAATGGTAATGTTTATGGTCTTGTTGTTACTCTTTATGGTAATGCTTCTCTCTGGGGTATGATTGCTGCTCCATTCTGCATTAGAAAATGGGGTAAAAAAGCCGTTCTTGTTGTTACCAACCTTATGAACGTTGTTTTCATCCTTATGATGCTTCCGTTCACACAGGAAATTAACAACCTTACAATCTGGCTTGTTATGGGTTGTCTTTATCTTAACGCTTTGATGGGTTCATTTGCACATATCCTTAACCCAACTATTCAGGCTGACATCCGTGACTATCAGCAGTATCAGACAGGCGAAAGAATCGACGGCATGTTCTCTGCTGTTGCTACAATCGGTACAATCATTACTCTTGGTACATCTGCTGTTCTTCCTGTCATCTATGAAAAAGGCGGTATTACAGCTGAAATTGCAAAAAAAGTAACATCAGACCCTGCAGTTCTTAATCGTATACTTGGTGACGGCAAAACTGTTGGTCAGATTCTTGCAGAGCAATTGGCAGAAGGTCAGAACAACTATGTTAACCCATATTCAGCATTGTATGATTTAAATATTTTCCTTCCTCTTGTTCATGCTCTTATTATTATCGCAGCTGTTGGTGCATTCATGAATGTTATTCCTTTCTTCTGGTATGACTTTAATGAAAGAAAACAGAAATCAGTTATTCGTGTTCTTAAAGTTCGTGCGCTCTTTGAAGACTACGGAAACGGCATTGTAGATGATGGCAAACTTGTTGAAGGTATAGACATTATCAGAGATGCAAGAGATATGGCATCAAAACAGCCAAAGGCTATTGATAAGTCATATAAATCAATTAAAGACAAAGCAGAGAAAAAGGCTGCTAAAAAGCTTTATAAAGAAAATCTTAATTTCAACGAAGAAATTGAAATTTCAAAGTTTGTATGTGAAGAACTTGATAAATTCTCAACAGATGTTTTCAAATATCAGTACAATGTTCAGAAAAATATTTATGTTGCAGGACTTCAAGGTCTTAAACTTATGAATATTGATGAAATCAACGCTGAAATGGCATCTGCTAAAGCAAGGCCAAAGGGCACAAAGGAAGAAAAAGACATCCGCAAGTTCGCAATTGAAGTTGCAAGAAACAAGAAATCTGCTTACAAGGCACTCAACAAGTATTTCGCAAACGAAGACCTTGTTCAGCCTGACTTTGCAGAACTTGAAAAAATCTTTGATGTTGAAGATGCTTGTGATGAAAAGCTTAAAGCTCTCTATCTTGAATTAAGAGATGCAAAGAAAGCAAAAGACAAGACTGCCGCTAAATCACTTAAGGCAGAAATCAAAACTTATGAAGCTAAAAAGTCTGAAGCACACAAGGCTTCAAAGGTTGAAATGGACAGACACGCATATTTTGCACGCGCTGCAAAACCTTATCTTGATGCTGAAAAACTCGTTAAACAGGAAGAGAATTACAAGCATTTTGATGAAATTGCAGAAATGTATGAAGAATCAAAGGCTCGTTACGAAATGGCAATGGCTGAAGCAGAAGCAAAGGCTCGTAAAGAAAAAGAAGAGC
>JAZNIQ010000258.1:0-1592 GCA_045577555.1 Candidatus Fimenecus sp. | reverse complement strand
TATCATCGTATGTGATTTCGTTATTTTGTTTAAAGCTTATCATATTATCACCGTTTAATTGATTCTTACAACAAGGTCGCTTTCGGGGTAGCAACAGCAAGGATGTATGAAATTAAACTGCATATCTGCTACACGGCGCTTATCTTCGCCCTCAGGAATATAAACCTTACCATTTACAAGCTTACTTCTGCAAAAACCACATTCACCGGTATGACATCGTGCTGGGACTTCTATGCCTGCTCGTTCAAATGCACAAAGCACAGTTTCATTACTGCTTGCTTTAATTACGGATTCATTTCCACGATTAATAACTGTGATGTTGTATTCTTTTGGGTCTTCGTCAACCTTTTTACCAGAAGAGAAAACTTCAAAGCGGATATATTTTCTTTCTATCCGGAGTTTCGGAAGCTCTGTTTCAAGAAATTTATACAAACCACCGGGTCCACAAACGAAAATGCTGTAATTTCCTTCTGGAGCATATTTCTTTATAATATCTGCACCCACAAATCCCTTTTCATAGCCGTCTTCATCACTATGGCTAAGAACATAAACCACATTGATTTTTTCGTTTTTCTCAGAGAGCGAGTCAAGCTCTGATTTGAAAAGGATTTCATCCGATGTTCTGCAACCATAAAGCAAAGTAAGGGTGCAATCCTCATCACCTTGGTCTATCGCTCTAGCAAGTGAAAGGAATGGTGTAATACCACTACCACCTGCAATAGCAACAATGTTTTCGGCATCTCTTAATGGACAATATGTCATATTACCCTCAGGGGCATAAGCAGTAACTTCGTCGCCCACGCTCCAGTTATCAAGAATATAATCAGAAACGAAGCCGTCGTTGATACGCTTAACTGTAATCTGATATTCACCGTTTAACGCACTTGCAGGGGATGAGGCTATTGAATATGAACGAGTAACAACTGAATTGCCTATTTCAAGCTTAAAGGTAAGGTATTGACCTGCTTTGAAATATGCAAGCTCTGTTTCACTTTTAAAATAATAGCTTTTTGCAATATCTGTATGTTCTTCAATTCTGCTGATTACAAGCTTTTGCTCTTTAGGATGAAGGCTTTTTGCAACTTTATTTACACCAAATTCATCAGTACGAGTTGGCAAAACTGCTGGGGCACTATCAATAAACTGTTTTCTTTCTGTTAAAAACTTTATAGTATTCACACTATCTTTGAAAGTGCCCTTTACAGAAAACTTCTTGCTCATTTATTTTACCTCCTTTTCCATAGCGAGTATTGCATTTTTTGCTGCCATATCGCCAGTTGTATAGCTTGGAGAATAACCCATATGTCTTGTGGTATAGCCACCTGCAAAGTAAAGTCCGGGTATACCTTTGTCTATCATATCAAAAACAATTCTTTTAACAATGCCGTCTTCCTTACTTGCCTCGTAACCGTAGATAGTTCCTGCAGGAGCATCAGTATAACGAGCATAGGTCATTGGTGTTGCAATTTCAATTTCTTCTATATAATCTTTAATTTTTACACCTGTTGCTTTTTCAAAATTATCTATCATTTTTTCTGCAAAGGCATGCTTTGTTTTATGGTAATCCTTAACAGAAACCTTGCTCCATTCGT
>JAZNIQ010000257.1:0-22482 GCA_045577555.1 Candidatus Fimenecus sp. | reverse complement strand
TGGCAAGTCACCTGTGATGATTTCAGGTGTGTCATGGTAAAGTCCTAAAAGTGATGCTCTTTCACAATTGTAGTCCTTGCCTAAACGCTGATTTCCTATGACTGCAAGTGCATAACAAAGTTGTGCCACCTCGGCAGAATGTTCACTTAAGGTTTCATATCTTGTATTTCGCATCAACGCCCAACGGTTTATGTATTTGGTACGTGATGTGAAAGCAAAAAAGTCATTTTTACCCATCAGATGTCCTCTTCTCTGAAGCTTACTTTAAGTTCATCACGGCTAAGTTTGATTTTTGTGTATTTAACACCTGCTGCGTCAAACATTCTGCGTGAAACACGGTTACCAACGGTATCCTTGTACTTATCTGAAATATAAACAACCTCTTTGATTCCACTCTGAATAATTGCTTTTGCACATTCGTTGCATGGAAAAAGTGCAACGTAAATTCTGCATCCGTTAAGATTTCTGCCACCATTGTTGAGAATTGCATTAAGCTCAGCGTGGCAAACATAAGGGTACTTGGTGTCGAATTCGTCACCGCTTCTGTCCCAAGGGAATTCATCATCGTTACAACCGTGTGGAAAACCATTGTAACCTACGGACATGATTTTGTTGTTGTTATCAACGATACATGCACCAACCTGTGTGTTAGGGTCTTTACTTCTGTATGAAGAAAGAAGCGCAATCCCCATAAAATATTCGTCCCAACTGATGTAATCTTCTCTTTTAGCCATTTCCTTTTTCTCCTTTTATTTTGTCCCAGTATAGTTTTGCTGCCTGTTCGGTTTTGTTGTCACCAAAGTCATAATATTTTTTATTTTTCAAAGCATCTGGTAAATACTGTTGCTTTACCCAACGGTTAGGATAGTCGTGGGGGTAAAGATAATTCTGCCCCTTAACTTTTGCATCCTCACCGTCGAAATGCTTGTTCTGTAATTGTCTTGGAATTTTACCATAATTGCCCTTACGCACATCATCAAGGGCGGCAAAAATTCCGTCATGGGCGGTATTTGATTTCGGACTTGTTGCCACTAAAACAACTGCATCACCCAAAGGGATTGCAGCTTCGGGCATTCCAACCTGCATTGCAATATCACAGGCTGCCTTTACAATAGGTAAAATCTGTGGATATGCGAGTCCAACATCTTCACTTGCGCAAATCAGCAAGCGTCGGATTGCTGAAATCATATCTCCTGCCTCTAAAAGTCGTGCAAGATAATGAAGTGCCGCATCCGGGTCACTGCCACGCATACTTTTTTGATAAGCAGAGAGAATATCGTAATGCTCGTCACCGAATTTATCATAACGGAATGTGTTTTTTTGTGTCAGACTGCCGGTATTTTCAAGAGTAATCACTCTTTTACCTTCAACAATACTTGCGGAAAGCACACAGAGTTCGACAAAATTCAAGGACTTTCGCACATCGCCGCCACAAGCAACGGCAATATGCTCACAAACACCGTCTTCAATTTCAAGAGGTATTCCCGTTTCTTCTTCTAAAAAGTCAAAACCGCGTTTGATATTCGGAACAATATCTTCGGGGGTGACGGATTTGAATTCAAATACTGTGCAACGGGAAAGCACGGCTGAATAAATATAAAAATACGGATTTTCCGTAGTGGAAGCAATCAATGTGATTTTACCGCTTTCAATATATTCAAGCAAAGACTGTTGTTGCTTTTTGTTGAAATATTGAATCTCGTCAAGATACAAAAGAATTCCGTTAGGCGCTGCAAAGGTATCAAGCTCACTAACGATTGCTTTGATATCTGCCGTACTTGCATTTGTGCCGTTTATATGGTGGAGTTTGCGATTTGTATTTTTTGCAATAATCCTTGCAAGAGTGGTCTTACCCGTGCCTGACGGACCGTAAAATATTAAATTTGGAAGATAGCCCGACTCAACAATATTTCTGAGTGGCATATTCTCGCCTAAAAGATGGCGCTGTCCCACCATATCATCAATGGTTTGGGGACGAAGTCTGTCAGCTAATGGGGTTGACATAATCTCACTTCACTATTTCTAAAATTTCTTCTGCTGTTTCTACTATATATTCGGCATTGTATTCTTTGAAATCTTCAAGAGTGCCGAAACCATAAGTTACTGCGCAACAGGGGATTCCCACAGCGTGTGCACCCTCAATGTCAAATTTGGTATCACCAACCATAAGTGTTTCGCGGGGAGTTGCACCTATGTTTTTCATGGCATTCAGGATAACTGTTGCCTTGCTTTCACTTGTATTGTCAAATTCTGTACCGCCAAGAAAATCAAAATATTTTTTTATATCAAGATTTTCGCAGATGCTGTCAACAAAATGCAAGGGTTTTGAAGATGCAGTTGCAAGGATATATCCTTGCTCTTTCAGTGTTTTAAGTGTCTCAGCAACACCGTCATAAAGTCGGCTCTCAAGATAACCGATTTTGCGATATCTTTCACGATATTTATCCGTCATTTCCCAAGCGTGTTTATCGTCAAATCCACAAAAAACAGTGAAACTGTGATAAAGGGGTGGGCCGATGAATTTTTTAAGCAAATCAGCCGGTGGTGTGCCGTGACCATAACTCTCAAAAGCATATGTAAGGCTTTTGAAAATTCCTTCTGATGAATCGGTCAATGTACCGTCAAAATCAAATAAAATATATTTATAATTACTCATGGATTATAATTTCATACTCCTTATACCAAGTTTCGCCAACATCGAGAGCATTACTCCATTCTCTTTCTGTGATGTCACCCTCAAAATCTTCTGCATCGCATCTGCCATACCAAGGTTCAATACAAATAAAAGGTGCATTTTTCTTCGTAGGTGACCATATTCCAAAAAGTGGTGCATCAAAATTAACTGTAATGTATTTGCTGTTCCCGCAAGGTGAACACGAAACGAGAGAAATTTCATTTACACCACTATTTTCAATAATAAGTGCATCGTTATCAAAAATCTTATCGTGCAAAACAAATGAAGGATTTACTTCGTATTTTTTCGGCGTGTAAAGACCATCTGCATTAACAAGACTATAGTTAAGATTTTCACCATTCATTGTAAGGACTGTTTTACCCTTTTCGCAATAAAAAGCAGGGTGTGCACCAATTGAGAAATAAATTGTTTTATCATCAATATTTTCAACATTCCAACCAACAATAATTTTGTCGTTTTTTAATTCAAAAGAACATATAAGGTCGAAACGAAATGGATATTTTGTCAGAGTTTCGTCGTTACTTGTCAATTTAAATGATAATTTGTCATCACTTTTCTCAATAAGTACAAATTCACTATCCCTTGCAAAACCGTGCTGACCAAGGAAATACTCTTTGCCGTTATATGTGGTTTTACCGTTTTTGTATTTGCCTACAACAGGGAAAAGTACAGGACTTTTTCTGCCCCAGAATTCAGGGTCACCCTGCCACAGCATTTCTTTGTTTTTTGTTTTGTTAAAAATCGAAGAAAGCTCAGCACCGTGAGTGTCAACGGATATTTTTAAAATGTCGTTTTCAAGATAGTGTAACATAAAATTTGCTCCTTTGGTATAGGTTCCGCTTTTAAGGAAAAACCAGTAAAAGTATTATACAATAATTCTCCTTTTTAGTCAACAGATTAACAAACATTTGTTCGCTAAAAATTTATTTAAAAATTATTGAAAATTTTATAAAAACCCCTTTTATTTTATATGAATTAGTGTTATACTATTAACGGCGTTTGAGCATTTTGTTTTAATTGTGTTTCAAATGTCATTTTTACGGTTTTTTTACTATATATTGTTATATATTCACGAAATATTTGATTTTTGGGGGGAAGAGTCCTTGGAAAAAATCATAATTAACGGTGGCAAAAGATTGTCCGGCGAAGTTGAAATAAGCGGTGCAAAAAATGCTGTCGTAGCGATAATTCCGGCGACCATTCTCGCAGAAGGCGTTTGCAGGATTGAAAATATTCCCAATATCAGCGACGTTACTGCAATGATTAAAATTCTGCGTCATCTTGGTGCAGAAATCAAAATGATAAATAAAAGTACTCTTGAAATTGACACATCTCACATCCGTTCAAATGTGGTTGAGCACGACCTTTCAAAACTAATGCGTGCTTCTTATTATTTTATCGGTGTGTTGCTTGGCAGATTTAACCATGCAAAGGTTGCAATGCCCGGCGGTTGTCAATTCGGTGTGCGTCCTATTGACCAACACATCAAAGGGTTTGAGGCAATCGGTGCATCAGTTTCTATGGAAGAAAATGCAATGGTTGATGTTAAGGCTGAAAAGCTTTTGGGCACATCAGTTTACTTTGACGTTGTGTCAGTTGGTGCTACAATCAACCTTATGTTAGCGGCTGTTAAGGCAAAGGGTCTTACAGTTATTGAAAATGCGGCTAAAGAGCCACATATCGTTGACCTTGCAAACTTTTTGAACTCAATGGGTGCTGATATTCGCGGTGCAGGTACTGACGTTATTAAAATCCGCGGTGTGGACAAGCTTCACGGTTGCGAATATACAATTATTCCTGACCAGATTGAAGCAGGAACATATATGGTGGCAGCTGCAGCTACTCAGGGTGATGTGCTTATTAAAAATGTTATTCCTAAGCATCTTGAGTCAATTACTGCAAAACTTATTGAATGTGGTGTTGTGGTTGAAGAATATGACGATTCCGTGAGAATTTTCTCTGATTGTCGTCCGAATCATTGTAGCGTTAAAACAATGCCCCATCCCGGTTTCCCGACAGATATGCAACCTCAGTTTTCCGTGCTTTTGTCTGTTGCAAGAGGTAACAGTATGGTTTCTGAAAGTGTTTGGGACAACCGTTTCCGTTATGTTGAGCAGTTGATGAGAATGGGTGCAAAGATTACTGTTGACGGTAAATCTGCATTTATTGAGGGTGTTGACGGTTTAAAGGGTGCACCTGTTGTGGCAAATGACCTTCGTGCAGGTGCGGCAATGGTAATTGCAGGTCTTATTGCAAGCGGTACTACTGAAATCGAGGAAATTCATCATATTCAGCGTGGATATGACAATATAATTGAAAAATTACGTAGCTTAGGTGCGGATATCGAATTAAGAAACAGTCCTGATGACGAAAAAACCGTATTGAGCGTAGGTTAAAAAATTTTAAGGACGGTTTAACTACCGTCCTTTTTTGATATAACAGGAGAAAGTAAAAATGGCGAAATTTTGTCCCTTGTTTTCATCATCAACGGGGAATTCAATATATGTAAACGGAGGGGACGACTCTCTTTTAATAGATGTGGGTATGACAAACAAACAGGTTGAACAATCCTTATGGAATATTGGTGCTGATGCGGACTCAATCAGAAATATTTTCATAACCCACGAACATAATGACCACGTAAAAGGGTTAAAAGTGTTTACAAAAAAACATAAAGCAAGAGTTTTTATGACCGCAGGTACATATGAGGCGCTTACAAAAACAGATGCTCTTGATAATGTTAATGAGTGTAAAATTATAACTGAAGATGGCGTGGATGTGGGATGTATGTTTGTAAAACCCTTTGCAATCTCACACGACTCACTTGAACCTTGCGGATACACTGTTGAATTGGCAAACGGCAGAAAAATTGCTGTTGCAACCGACCTTGGCATTATGACGGACACAGTTTTTGATGCTATTAAGGGTGCGGACCTTGTAATGCTTGAATCCAACCACGATGTTAATATGCTTCAATGCGGTGCATATCCATATGTTTTAAAAAGAAGAATTTTAGGTGTTAAGGGACATCTTTCAAATGACGACTGTGCAAAAACAGTTGCAAAGCTTTTAAAAACAGGCACAACCCGTTTCTTTTTAGGTCACTTGAGCAGAGAAAACAATATTCCGCAGCTTGCTTATCAGACAAGCGTATGTGCTTTGTCGATGGAAGGAGCTACAGAGGGTGATGACTATTTTATCAGAGTTGCAAAACCCGTATGGGATGAAAAGGCGATGATATTATGATGAATATTCAACTTATAGTTCTCGGTAAACTTAAAGAAAAACATATGAAGGAATTTTCTGCTGAATATGAAAAACGGCTTTCTGCATATTGTAAATTGAATGTTATTGAATTAGAGCCTGTAAAACTGTCTGATAATCCGTCAGCACAAGAGATTGAAAATGTATTAATTAAAGAAACACAGATGATTAAGGCAAAAATTCCGAAAAATTCTTATGTTTTTTCAATGTGTATTGAGGGTAAGCAGATGTCATCCGAGGAATTTGCAATGAAACTTCAGGATATTGCTGTTTCAGGTAAAAGTAATATAGTTTTTATAATAGGCAGTTCTTTCGGGCTTTCAGATGAGATAAAAGCATTATCCGATTATAAATTTTCTATGTCCAAAATGACTTTTCCTCACAAATTGGCAAGAATAATGTTAGAAGAACAGATTTACAGAGGCTTTTCAATAAACAATAACGGAAAATATCATAAATAATTTATAAAAAAACCAAAATTTGTTTTTAGTTTGTTAAAATTTGTAAGATATTATTTTTTATACAGAGGAGGGTGCTCTTATGCAAAAAGAAAAAATTCTTGTTGTAGATGATGAAAAAAATATTTGCGATTTACTCAGAATGTATCTTGAAAAGGAAGGCTATGCGGTAGTAATGGCTCATAACGGCGTGGATGCTGTTAACACATTCGCTTCGGAAAATCCTGACCTTGTATTGCTCGACATTATGCTTCCTCAACTTGACGGATGGCAGGTGTGCCGTGAAATAAGAAAAACAAGTGAAAAACCCATTATTATGCTTACTGCAAAGGATGAGGTTTTTGATAAGGTTCTGGGACTTGAACTTGGTGCGGATGACTATGTTACAAAACCTTTTGATACAAAAGAGATTATAGCCCGTATCAAAGCCGTTCTCCGCCGTACATCAGCGGTTAAGGAAACGGATATAAAAGAAGTAAAATATGATAAACTTTCTGTTAATCTTTCAAATTATGAAATGAAAGTTAACGGCGAGGTTGTTGATACTCCTCCAAAAGAGTTGGAGCTTATTTATTATCTTGCAAGCAACCCTGACAGAGTTTTCACCCGTGACCAGCTTCTTGACGATGTGTGGGGATTTGATTATTACGGCGACAGCAGAACTGTTGATGTGCATATCAAACGACTCCGTGACAAGCTTAAAGGAGTTTCAGAAGAATGGGAATTGAGAACAATCTGGAGTGTCGGATATAAATTTGAAACCCATGGCAAAAAATAATTTTTTTAAAAAGCGTGTGCATAGGATAGAACGCTTTTTCACTCACTTGCCACTGTTTGCAAAGTACCTGACAATTATGACAGCTCTGATGCTTGTAAGTTATCTTGTACTTGCTTCATCACTTACTGTTTTCTTATCAAACCGTTGGTCAAAGGAAACACAGGAAATGTTGATTGTCAATGTGAAACAGAATGCAGAGTATAGCGAAAGACTTCTTGAAAAATGTACCACGCAGGACGATGTTGACAACGCTCTAATAATTTTATGCAATAATATAGGTGTAACGGCAACTGCAATTGATACGGATATATTTTTCTGTAATCATGACGGCAGAGTTATTCTGTGCCGTGAGGATTTTATTTACAACTATTCGCCACGTAGTGATGACTGCCTTGTGCATGGTGGGTACAGAGTTCCTGATGAAATAATGCAGGAAGTAAAAAACGGTGAATATTTCAGCTTTGAGGAAATTGAAGGGCTTTTTGCAGAGGAAACCTTTTTCGCAGGTTATCCTGTAAAGGTCAACGGCACTTTTGTCGGAGCAATTTTTGCAAGTGCACCTGTGCAGGCAAAATTTAAGGCCTATGCTTCAAATATGGTTGGAATGTATTTCTCATCGGCAATATTTGCTTCTGCATTGTCATTCCTAGTTATTTATGCATTTACGGCAAAACTTACAAATCCTTTAAGGCAGATGTCAAATGCTACAAAGGCTTATGCTCAGGGGGATTTCAGCAAACGTGTAAATGTGCGAGGCTCTGATGAACTTGCTGAATTGTGTCAGTCGTTTAACCAAATGGCGACGGCGCTTTCAGTTTTGGAATCTTCACGACGAAGTTTCGTTGCAAATGTTTCCCATGAACTTAAAACACCAATGACTACTATAGGTGGTTTTATTGACGGCATACTTGATGGTACAATTCCGCCTGAAAAGCATGATGAATATCTGCAGATTGTGTCGGATGAAGTTAAACGTCTTTCACGACTGGTTACCTCAATGCTCAATCTTTCCAAAATTGAGGCAGGAGAACTTGAAATCAAACCGGCAAAATTTGATTTATCCCAGCTTGCAATTAACTGTATGCTGACTTTCGAACAGGAAATTGAAAAGAAAAATATTTCCATAGAAGGTTTTGACCAGTTGGTGCAGAACTATGTTTATGCAGACCGGGATATGATTTATCAGGTTGTGTATAATCTTGTGGATAATGCGGTGAAATTTACCAACGAAGGCGGAATAATCACGGTTTATATTGGTGAGGATAAAAATCGTAAGATTTACTTTTCCATTGAAAATACAGGAGAAGGCATTTCCTCGGAGGAAACAGGTCGAATTTTTGAACGCTTTTATAAGGTTGATAAATCACGAAGTTATGATGTAAAGAGTGCAGGTCTTGGACTCTATCTTTGCAAGACTATTATTGAAATGCACGGCGGTAAAATATTTGCTGAAAGTAAAAAAGGTAAGTTTACAAGATTTACTTTCCTTATTGATAAAAATGAGAAACTCGGAGGATAAAACATGGATGAAAATATGAACAGAGATATAAATGCGGGTGCAGAGGATAATAAAGACGGTACTAACAATGCACAACAGCCCGTAACTCCGCCTGCAGGATATACTCCCCCCACATACAATCCCCAATACACATATAATAACAACACAAATCAATATATGCCCTACGGCAGTTATGCTAACCCATATTATCAGCAGGCAACAAAGCAGAAATCCAAGGGTAAGAAAAAAGGTGGAGTTATTGCTGCAATAATCATTGTGACCGTATTTTTACTGGCAGTTGGCATTTTGTTCAGCTCACTTTTCTCTGATAACAATAAAGCAGAAAAACCGAATGCAGACGATACAGAAATGGTTATAGTTGAAACTCCTAAGGAGGACAAAGAAACAGTAACATCAGATGGTGTGCTCTCTGCAGGAGATGTTTATAAAAAGGTGCATGAAAGTTCGGTTGGTGTGCTTGTTTACACTAAAAATCAGCAGTCCGTTTATTCAGAGGGTACAGGCATTGTTATGGGACTTAACGGTGATAAGTCCGCAACATATGTAATTACCTGTGCTCACGTTATTGATGCTAAAAACGCACAGATTATTGTTCAGAGTGCAGACGGCACACAGTATGATGCTGTGATTGTCGGCAGGGATGTGAAAACTGATATTGGTCTTCTCCGTGTGAACACAACTGAACTCAAAGCGGCAGAATTTGCCGTTTCTGATGACCTTGCAGTCGGTGATACTGTTTATGCAATCGGTAACCCCGGCGGTACACAGTTCTTTGGCTCATTTACTAACGGTATGGTATCCGCAATCGGCAGACCCATTGACAGTCCTGTAGGATATGAGGTTGCCTGTGTTCAGCATACTGCCGCAATCAATCCCGGTAATTCGGGCGGTGCGCTTGTGAATGAATATGGTCAGGTAATAGGCATAAATTCTTCAAAAATAGCATCAGAAGATTATGAGGGAATGGGTTTTGCAGTTCCAACATCAACAGTGAAGGAAATAGTTGACGAACTCATTAAGAACGGATATGTTTCAAACCGTCCTGTTCTTGGCGTGAACTTTATGACAGCGTCACAAAATCAGACTTATTCAATAATTGTTAAGGCAAACAAGCTTCCTGCAGGTTCCATTGTAATCAGCAGTATTATGAACGGCAGTGACCTTCTTAATACTGAGGTTAAAGAGGGCGATATGATTATTGCCGTAAATGGTAAGGACCTTGACACTTATGAGGTGTTGCTTGAGGTTATTGAAAACGGTAAGGTAGGCGATGTGCTTACTCTTAAAATCTGCAGAATTGATTCAAATTATAATATATCTACTTTTGATGTAAAGGTTAAGCTTGTGGAGGATTCAAGCACTTCACAGGTGGAACAGGATTCCGGAAATAACGGCGGATTCCACTTCCCATTTGGAAATTAAATATAAACACAATAAGGCGGGGCATTGACCCCGCCTTTGTATTATAGTAAAAGCTTTTATTAACAGATGAGATTCTTTGCTATGCTCAGAATGATTGTTGTGTAAATAGTATTTATTAACAAACTATTAAATTTTAAAAACTATCTTGCATTAAACAGTAGTGTGTGATAATATGATAATGTAAAGTATAAAATAAAAGGAGGCAGGATATGAATACGCAGTTTAAAAAAGGTGTTTTAGAACTTTGTGCATTGACGGCATTGCTTTCAGGTGACCGCTATGGCTATGAACTTGCTGATATGCTGGGCAGGAAAATGACTGTTGCCGAGGGGTCGGTTTATCCGATGCTCAGAAGATTGCAAAATGAGGGGTATTTTGACTCATACTTAAAGGAATCTCCAAATGGTCCTGCCAGAAAATATTACAGAATAACAGTTAAAGGTGTTGACCGTCAGAAACTGTTGCAGGAACAATGGTTTGAATTTTCCGGGCAGGTAAATTCCTTTTTTGAGGGGGTAGAGAAATGAAAAAAATAGATTTCCTGAATGAATTATATAGTTATTTAAAGGCTTTGCCACATTCTGAACGAAATGAAATTCTTTATGACTTCCGCGAGCATTTCCGTGAAGGTGAACTTGCAGGAAAAACAGAAGAACAGATTTGTGAAGAATTAGGTTCACCACTTGAATGTGCAAGGCAGTATGTGGGCGATGCAATCCGTGAAAACAGAATTCCGGAACCGGAAAAGAAAAAGTCAAATAAAACATTCTGGACATTGGCTTTTTTTTGGAACATTTTTCAGGCGTTTTTCTCAATTCCGATTACACTTGGGTTATTCCTTGTATCCGCAATTATGATTGTGGCTTACTGTTTTATAGTTCCCGCAATCAATTCTGTTGCATTTCTTGTGTTTGCAATTGCATCAACAAGTACAGTTTTTTGCCTTGCAATTATAACCTTACTGTGGACAGCAATCCAGATAAAAGAATGTGTTAATAAAATGAATAAATAGTGGAGGGAACAAATAATGAAAAAAGCAATAATCACATTTCTGATACTTTTCTGTATTTCACTCTTTACCACTATTGTAAGTTTTGCAGTTTGTGGCGGAGAGCTTATAAAAACAGGCATCGAATATGGTGTGGAACAGTACAGAGAGTACAAAGCAGAGCAACTTGATATGAATAATATCAATGATATGATTGAAACTGCATAATCTGTGAGGATGGGTATGAATATTTCGTTATATAACAATACAGGGGTCAAGGTTTTTGCCAATGTGAACGGTATAGAATATATCATAAAGCCTGAATGCACATCAGTTGCAAGATGTAATGAGGTCACACCTGTTACAATCACATTGTCACGAAAACAAAAAAGTTTCGCATTGTTAAATTTGTTTGATTTTGACAATGGCATTGATTGGAATTGGTTTGAAAGTACATCATTTTTAGTTCTTGATTCTACTTATGTTCTTAAAATGGACGGTAGCGATAACCAACATTTCAGAATTTGCAGTGAAACTTTTAATTGTGATAAATATTATCAATATGACAGAATTTGCCTTGATGACCCGATTATTAAAAATAATTGCACCTATGAAATTACAAGGCAGAAAAAAATCAAAAAGCGTGTAAAGCTTTTTAATGTATATACATCATTTATTGCTTTTGCTGTGTTGTTTGCAATATTAGCTTTTGCTTTTGACTTTGAGTATATCAAAGCAGGTACATTCTTTACTGAATCGGATTTTTGTGAAGAATTTTTAATTGGAATGCTCATAGGTCTTGTGGGTATTTGTGGTAGAATAAGAATCAAGAGAAGATATAAAAAAGTAACTGACCAAGAATATATTCAAGGATGTTTTAAAGGATATATTGAAGAATATAAATAATAATGATATAATAATAAAAAACTTGGAGGTAAAAATTATGTTTAAGGAAAAGAAATTATATAAGAGTACAGATAAAAAAATTGACGGCGTTTGTGCAGGTATTGCAGAGTTTTTTGAAATTGACCCGACTATTGTCCGTTTAATTTATGCACTTATTACATTGTTTTCAGCAGGTTTCGGCGGAATTATTCTCTATGCTGTTCTTGCGTTTGTTATTCCACGCAGACCTTTCCCGGACTATCAGTATAACGATTTTGAAGAAAACAAAACTGATGGGAATAATGAATAATTATGGCAGAAATATTGGAATTCAAAACTGATGATTTATCGGCACTCAAAAAACTGAAAAATCAACTCATTGAGGAGTATGAAGAAATCGAGGACCAACTTTTTGACCTTGAAGATTTTCACCCTGATGAGGATGATGAAAAAGAATTTGCCCTTTGGGAAGAAGAATACAAATTCCTTGAATCGAAACTCGACGACCTTGAAAACAGAATCGTCGAGATTGAAGAAAAAATTGAAAAAATGCAGTAACAAAATGGCAGGGTGAAAGCCCTGCTGTTGTTGTTTTAACATAAAAACCGGAATTTGTAAGGTGTAATAACAACGGTGGGGAAAGCCACCCGCCCTACGGTACATATTGTGTTGGTAATATTTTTATTGAATTATAAAATTCTTCTTGCTATAATGAATTAAAAAGGAGTTGGAATTATGTCAAACGAATTGCCAAGAACATATAAAAGTTTTACAGAATGGGACGAAAAATCAAAGCAGATTGAATATACCGAAGAAACACCGCTTTTAGCTGAAGACGGCACACTTCTGGCAAAAGGTTGGGCAAGACACAATGTTTTTACCTATGACAGAAACCTTTCTTCACCCAAATACAGAAAAAAAGAATGGGATTTTTATATTATACGTAACAAAAATATGATTGTAGAGTTGAGTTTTGCCAATATTTCAATCGGCGGATATGTTTGTGCAAAGCTTGTTGACCTTCGGAATCAAAAGGTTATTGCGGAGGCAAATTATATGTATGTGGGTGGTGAAAGCAAGTATATCCTGCCACCCAAAGGGGATGTGCCCAATTATTTCAGAGCAAATGTAAGAGAGGCACAGGTAGAGTTTGACACTCACGAAACATACAGGACACTCTGGTTTAAAGCACCTTGCAACGGTAAGATGGTTGAGTGTAATTTCCATATGGATATTCTGCCCAATCACGAAAATATCACAACAGTTCTTCCGTTTAAAGACAACCCCACAAGATACTTTATGACAACAAAACAGAACTGTATGCCTGTAAGCGGTGCATATAAATATGGAAATGATGTCTATGAATTTTCGAAGGAAGACACATTCTGTTATATGGATTGGGGTCGTGTAAACACACCTTACAGCCTTGTGTGGTATTGGGGCAACGGTGCTCAATATGTTTATGACGAAAACGGAGAAAAGCATATTTTTGGTTTCGAGATTACATGGGCAATCGGCGACGAGAGTTATGCCACCGAAACCTGTCTTTTCTGGGATGGCAAAGCACATAAAATAGGTGCAGTTGACGTGGAAAAATTCCCCAAAGGCAGATATATGGAGGAATGGAAAATTATTTCAGAAGACGGAAGATTCAATTTAACCCTTACGCCTACTTATGATTATGAATCACAGTTCAGTGTTGGTGTAGCAGGAACGCATTGCCATCAGGTTAATGGTGTGTGGAACGGAACGGTTGTTCTGGATGACGGCAGAGAAATCGAAATTAAAGATTTGCACTCATGGTGTGAATATGTAGAGAATAAATGGTAACAAAAAGGCAGGAGAATTAAACTCCTGCTTTTTATCTTATAGACACAATATACAAAATTTTTCCTTAAATTTATAATATTTACATATTCCCATTTTGGATAAAACAATGTATAATTATTGTGTAAAAATATTGATTTTATCCGGGAGGAAAAATTATGAGTAACAAAACAGAACTGTTTTGCGAGAAAAACGGTAAGCTTCATACTTGGCATACCATACTTACAGGCTTCGCTTTTCTCACAACATCAATTGCATGGGCAATTTATGACCCATACATTACAAAGATTCTTAACAGATTGCTTACAGAATCAATCTTTATAACAAACCTTAGTGCAAAGCTTAACGAGGCATTTCCTGTGCTTGCAAAATTTGCAGAAACACAGGGTCAGGATGTTAACGTTGCAGGCGGCGGAATTACACTTGTTCCATTGTTCATAGGTATTATTATGACATTTGATAACATTTTCGGTGTTATCTTCCAGCCAACATTCGGTAAACTTTCAGACCGTTGCCGTTCAAAACTTGGTAAACGTCGTCCGTTCATTGTTTACGGTGCACCTGTTTCAGCACTTCTTTTTGCACTCATTCCTTGGGTTGCATTAAAGGCAAATCTTCCTGTAACAATGATTTTCATTATCCTTTTCGTATTCTCAATGTCACTTTGGCGTGCTCCTGCAGTAGCATTGATGCCTGCACTTACTCCGTCACATCTTCGTTCAGAGGGTAATGCAATCATCAACCTTATGGGTGGTGTTGGTTCTGTTGTAGGTATGGTGGCAGGTACTCTTGTAAGTGCAATTTACTTGGCAGTAACAGGCGTTAAAGTTACTACTGAAAACGAACAGCAGACAAGTTTCCCTTATGTATTCTTACTTGGCGCTGTCGTTATGGTTCTTGGTATGCTTGTTGTCCGCATCTGGGTTAAAGAGCCTTCAAGCCTTGAAGATGTTGCGGCAAAGAATCAGTATGCTGATGAAAAAGCTGCAAAGAAAGCTGAAAAAGAAGCAAGAAAAGCACAGAAGCTTTCAAAGGGCGAAAGAAAGAGCCTTGTCTTTATGCTCGGCGGATTGTTCTTCCTTTTCTGCGGTACAAACGCTATTACAACATTCTTCGCACTCTTTGCTGAAGAAGTTCTCGGTAAGAGCACAGGCGAAGCAACAATTATGACAACATTATTTGCTGTTTGTTCTGCTGTTGCAGCAATTCCTGCAGGTAAAATGGGTAAAAAAATCGGCAGAAAGAAGACAATTCTTATTGGTCTTGTAGTATTTATGGCAGTATTCCTTCTTTATGTGCTTACACAGAATATGGCTATTATTTGGCTTGCACTTATCCTTGGTGGTGCAGCAAATATGTTCATCACACTTAACACATTGCCACTTGTTCTCGACATTGGCGGTATTGAAAAAGTTGGTACATTTACTGGTTACTACTACACAGCAACATTCTCAGCACAGATTGCTTCTCCAATCGTTTACGGTGTTGTTCGTATGTTCTCAGGCACATACCTTTCACTCTTTGTTTACAGCCCGATTATGTTTATCTTAAGTATTCTTTGCATACTCTTTGTTAAACACGGTGAGGCTGTTCCACAAGAAATCGTTGACAAAATCGAAGAAGAAAACGCTGACTAATTAAATGTTAAAAAACTACCCACCCCGAGTAGCAACTCGAGGTGGGATTTTTTATGCTGAAACTACATTTTTAAAGACAAAATATGACTTTAAAACAATTGCCTGACAAGATTTGTCGTATTCCGTTTCGTAACAACCTGCTTTGATTACATTGTAACTTGTTTCAAACAGTAAAAATGTTGCAAGTCTGTCAAAAAGTTTATGTCCGTGATTTCCGCCCATGGTGTATGGCAAATAAATGTCAACGCTTAAGGTGGTTTCTACTTCACGGTTGTTGGTGATTATAATTTCACCTGTGTCACGGGTGGAAGTGAGCTTTGGGCCAATCTGACTACCTTTTGTGGAAAAAGCCACTATCGGCTCACTTAAGGGTGTTGGCTTGATGTCGTTTTCATAAGCCACAACAATAGTCAAATCTCCGAACCTTTCTTCACCTGAAAAGGCAAGCATAACACTTTCCATAAGACTTCCATTCTGGGTCATACATTTACCTCCGTTGTTTTTCTGATAACCGCCCAGATATAAACGATTTTATTATTTACCATTATTTTTTCGGCGCGGTCAATCATATATCTGTTATTGTCCTTGTCGTGAATTCTGTGAGTTAAATCAAGTTTTGTAAGGTCGTGATTGGCAGGACCGATATATAGATATACATCGTTTTTGTTTATGCCTATGGGTGTGCGTTCACCCTCCATATATAACTTTGTCTTATATCTCAAAGGTTGAACAAATGCCCTGAAAACAGGACTTTCCCATCCGTCTTCACCTGAAAGAAAAACGGAAATTCCGTATTTTCGTAATACTTTATCAATGCTCATATTTCCACCGCCTGAAACACAAAATCTACATCTGTCAGGTAGGGTGTTGCACCAAGCAAGGCTTCATCTCTGATTTTTACTGCACTTTCTAAAGAGAGCGAAGCACTTCGGCTAATGGTTACGTCACCTGCTTTAAAAGACGAAAAATCATCCTGCGAACTGCATTGTAAAAGCGTATAATTATAAAGTGCAATTCCTGCACAGGCATTAATAACTGCAAATTCATCTTCATATTTCGGATTTTTAAGTCTTTCTGAAAGTTTTGCACAGGCAGAAAGGCAAAAGGGCATTGCTTTTTTTGTTTCTTCTGCCGACAAAACACCTGTGTCTTCAAGTAGTTGAGAAACTGCCCAGACATTAATCATTTTTCATCATCCTTATTAAACATTCATAACCTTTACAGAGTCAGCAAAAATCTTGGCAAAACCTGAAATCTGTGTGATTGCTGCACGTTCAAGCTGACGGTCAATAAGACGGTCAAAATCGGTCTGCACACCGCCTGCAGTTACCATTTCAAGTGCATAGTTTTTATCAAGTGCCACAATCTTTTTGTCAAGGTCTGTTGATTTGATAAGTTTTGCACCAAGCGGTGTAATCATTGTGCCGTTGCCGTGAAAATTAAGACCTGCAGATGCATCACGGAATTCAGGCATAGCGAGAAGCTTTGCTGTCACATCAGGAGAAGCAATAAGCGTGTTCATTTCATATGGTGAAAAGTTGTTCCAAAGCTTGATTAAATCCGCATAGGTCACAGAACCTGCAGTTGCAGGAGTAATTTCAACAGCAGGATTGTTGTTGCCGTCACCATCAATAAGAACATCAAGCGCATCTTTAAATTGTGAACGTGCAATGTAAGCGCCAATCTGACGAAGTGTTACCGTGAAAAGGTCAAGACGCTGAAAGCGTATTGCCTCATAAGATGCCACAAGCATTCTGCCACGTTTTTTAAGTGTTACAAGATTTTCCTGTGTGTGAACAACTGTTTCGGGAATAGCTGTACCCTCACTGACCTCTTTGAGTTCCTTTTCGTCAGCAGTAGGGATTGATGTGATTGTTCTGTAGTCAAGACCGTTGATATTTGTCTTTGTTGCGATAATTGAGTCAAGGTGTTTACCTTCCTCAATGCCCTGACGCACCGCGCGGGAAACATATTCAGGAAAAAGCACCGCAGAGTCAGTTGTTGCAAAGAATTTATCGACAGTTGAACTTCCCGCACCCTTGAGTTTAATGTTAAAACGCTTTAACTGACGTTCAAAAGCATCAAGATTTTCAAGAGATGTACCCTTATAATTTTCGCTTGGGTCAATGCTTTCAAGTTCGTTAAGAAAACCCTTTCTTGTACCGTAAAGTCCTTTATCAAGTTTAATTGTTTCAAAATTAGCCATTATAAATTTCCTCCTTAAAATTTATATTCATTGTTTGAATGAGCATCAAATTTTTCTTCTGTAAAAAGTTGACTGACAGGGGGAATAACCTGTTTTGCCTGTTTTTTGAGTGATGTGCAAAGTGTCTCAACAGTGTGAGTTGAAAGTCCTTTTAGAATCTCGTTAACACATTCCTCGTCAAGGGTCGGAACAGTCAGTGCAAAATTCTTTTTTGCATCTGAAATAAGATTGTTGCGGTATTTTTCACCGTCAGCACTTAAAGTTTTAAGAGTTTCCATATAGTCGGAAAGTTTTTTAAGTTCCTTTTCGTTAAGAATAAGACTTTTTTCTTCCTTAATGGATTTCAAAATATTTTCCATTGTTTTCTCCTTTTTAAAAGATTTGGTTACACCTGCCAGTCTTTGAGCAGGGACAGCGACAAATGACCATTCATATGCGTCAGTAATATCCGTGATGGTTTTGTGGCAGGTTTTACCCTGATAAGTTCTGCCTGCAATATGATTACAGGTCTTTTCGCCACAAATCGAACATATTCGTGAGTCAGAGGCACAGCTTACGCTGACCTCTTTTTTTATGCCACTTTCGATATCCTTTATAAGTGATGCATTTTTATCACTTTTAATGGTGTAGCACCAGGCTTTGAGATAAGTGTAATTTCTGCCGTCAACTGTTTTTTGTGAAGTGTCACAGATTACTTGTGTTTTGTATGTACGGCAACTCTGGTCTTCACTTTTCATACTGTGATTTAAAATGCCTGTTTTCCCCACAAAAAGTTTTTCAAGTGCTTTCAAAGAGGCTTCGTCAAACCTTTCAAAATCACGGTCAATGTCGTTATCGCATAGAATTACGCTGAAGCAGAAAACCTCTTCTTTTTCCAACTTTTTAAGCGTATGCTCGTTAATGAGAAGCATATCCTCATCAGTCGGAATACCAACCTTGTCAGATGTGGTATAAGATTTTTTTATCATTGCCTTTCACCTCCTAACACACGTGCCTGAGCAGAATAAAAATCAGCCTTTGCCTGTTCAACGGCATCCTGAAGTGTAATGTCATCCCAAATCACTTCCACACCTGAACTGTTACCGCAAAAGCGTAAAAACATATTACAGATTTTCTCAATTACGGGGGTGAGAAGTCTTCTATATGCGGTGAGTTCCGTTGTGAGTGCATCTGCCTGTTGTGAAGACATTCTTTCTGTTGTACTCCAACTTATTCCTAACATAAAGGGCGGAATGGAGAGTTTTGCAACAATTTGTTCAAGTAGTTGCTTAACGGGAATTTCACTGTCAAGGATTTGATTATCCGCACCGATTACTTTAATTTGCACATCTCCCACAGCAACAAAATCTTTAACGGAACTGCCGTTCATGGCATTTGCCCATTCAGTTGCAATCTGTGTTGCTCTTTCTTTTGCATAAGCACGGTCAAGCATATCTGAGCCGGGATTATATGTAACGGCATAGCGGATATTACCTGCACGTTCCCAATTTTGCCCTATTGAGTTGTAGATTTTTAAAAGAATTGAGGACACAAACGGTAATCCCTTTAAAATGGATGTGCCCGTAATACTTCCTGCCTCGGGATTGAGTGAAGAAAACATTACAAGTTCCTGATGCTTTACAGGGACACCATCAATACTGTCAGGACGGCAAACAAGAATTTCGTTGAATTTTTCGGGGTTTCGTTTAAGACAGATGTTGCGGATGGGAACATTATAAAGAGAATGAAAATTTGTGCCGTTTGTAATAATTTCACCTGCAGAAGTTCCGTAAGTGAGCAGTTGCTCAAAATAAATATCAATAAATTGCTGAAGACTTTTTGTGTTTCCGTTGACACTTACATTTCTGACAAAACTGTCAAGTTCTGTTTGGTTTCTGCCGTTTCGTGATTTCACGGAGAAACCGCCTGTAAGACGTACAATCTTATAAATTGCCGTATCTATAACAGGTATTGCCTCGCGGAGTGTCCTGTAAAGCTCAGGCTGACACACTACGGATGGTGAGTAGTTGCAAAGGCTTTCAAACGGGTGAGAAGGTGCAGTCTGCGATGCGGTTGTGCAAACTTTTTTCTTACCCATTTTGTCAAAAATCGACAATGTAAAACCTCCTTGATATTATTAGTTTCTTTCTACGGACAAAGCAAAAAATGAATTGTCCGTATTTTCAAGAGCGGTTGCCACGAAATAACGAATATCATCCATTGCGTGGTCATACTCTTTTTTTGGAATATCGTTAATACTGTTGCTGTCCCAACGGTAAAGTGAAAACTCGCGGATAGCATCGGCACACGAATTACCAATAATAATTTTTTTGGTTTTAAGTTTTTCCGACACCTTTCTGATGCCGTCAGAAACATTGTTCTTCGCAGGGATTACACGGAATTTTCCTTCACGGCGAATACATTCCATAAACGAGGCGGCAGAGGGGTCAACTATCACCGCTTCAACTTTTTTGTCACCTGCGAGAGAATCCAATTCGTCATAGTATTCCCTGTCTGTCATCTGAAAGCCTTTTACCTTTGAATCGTGATAGAATTCCTTTAACCGGTACCATGTGCCGTGATAAAGTCCCCATAAGCCAAATGATGCGGGATTAACCGTGCCGTAATCACAGGAAATGTAATACTGACTGCATTTTTCGGGGATTTGTGAGGTAATGTGTTGTTTTTCGTCGAAAAACGGATAAACAAGTCCGTCAACAGCTACCCATTTGCCAAGTACAAATCTTTCATAAAATGCACCTGAATACAGAGATTCGTAACGGTTGCGGATGTGTTTTGTCAATGACGGATTATCCTTCATTAAAAAGTGAAGATAAAGACAATTCTTTTCCTCTGCCTTTTTAATCCATTCCGTGTAAAACCAGTGTCGCGGATTTTCAGGGTTGCAGTTAAACCAGAATTTTGAGCCGTTAACTGAACATCTGGCGATTGCCTGTTCAACAAATGAACGGGGCATAAGTGCCACTTCGTCAAGAAGTACTCCACAGAGAGTGATTCCCTGAATAAGAGAGGCAGAAGATTCATCCCTACCGCCAAAAAGATAGAAACGGTTTGTAATTTTTCCCTTGCTGATTAATATTACATTTGCAGATTTTGTTTCTTTCACGGAAAAACCTAAATCTGTAAGCAACGGCAACAGGGGAGTAATGACATTGCGTCGCAAAGATGTAATGGTTTTACCGCAGATTGCAAAAGAACAATCGGAAAAACGATAGAAGCTCCAGAGAATGAATGAAAGTGACATACAAAGTGTTTTACCGCTTCTGACAGCTCCGTCACAGATTATTGCATCATAGGTTTTATGCGGACTGTTTTCGCACCACCAGTTAAGCACGGTGAGTTGTTTTTTGGAAAATTTATACAACTTTATGTCACTCACCATTTCCACTCTCCCTGTTTATACCGGCACTGCGTTCAATAGCCTCATAAAAGGACAATGCACCTGTGTCCGCATCACCCTGAGTCATGGCAGAAAGCCTTTCAAGTGCTTTAAGTCTGTCAAAAAACTTGATTTCCATACCCTTACCGCCGGTGATTTTGATTTCTGATACGTTGAACAGGTCAAGAGAATCAATGTCGGGGGACGATTCTTTGTCAGCGGAAAGAATAAGTTTAACCGCGTCGGCAACAGAGCCGAATGCAAGGCGTTGAAGTCCTGCACAGACAAGGGATGTGTCTGCAAGGCTTTCTTTTTCAAGCTCCGTAATTTTTTGACGGATATGTTTTTTGGATAACATACTTAATGCACGGTGTTCGGGTAGAGGGATAAACCCCGCACGGATTGCGGCTTCTTTGGGATTTCGTAAGCGGACATAAAGTCTGCAAAAATCCTGTTCTTTCTTTGTAAGTTTTTTTACATTCATTTAAGAACCTCCTGATTTTGAGTGTCATTCTGAATCTTTTATTTTAGCCTTGCTTTTCGGCGAACCCCCTCAAGTGAGATTGCTGTGATTAAGGCAATTTTGTATTTCAAAATGACCTTGGAAAAGCTTTTCTTAAAAAAGTCCCTCCATATATAGGCCCAAATTTAAAAAACGTCCCGGGAAATGCGGGACGAATTTTAAAATTGATGAAATTGTTTACAAATTATTCACAAACAACCTTGTTTTTGAGGGTTGACATATATTTTTTTGAGTATATAATTATAAAATAGTTAATCGGTTAATTATTAAACAGTTAACTATTTTAAAAGGTCAGAAAGTGTGAGAAAAATGAATGAAAAAGTAAGAGAGGTAAGAGAGGTTTTTCACAGTTATCATTGCAATCACAGAAGTTTTGTTGAAAGCAGTTTCCGTGAAAAAGGATTGTATTTTGGTCAGCCTCCCATACTCAAGTATTTAAGAGAACATAAAAACGCTACGCAAAGAGAAATTGCAGATTATCTTCACATTTCTCCACCATCAGTGGCAACCTCGGTTAAAAGAATGGAAGAGGCCGGACTGATTATGAGGGTTGCCGATAAAAAAGATGCAAGGTGTAATAACCTTAAACTTACTGAAAAAGGTGAAAAACTTTCAGAATATGCCGACAAGCTTTTTGAGGTTGTCGATGATGCTTCATTTAACGGATTTACTGATGAGGAAATTGATTTGGTAATATCATTCCTCCGCAGAATGACAGAAAATATCAAAACCTTCGGAAAGGGGGATAACAATGTTTAAACTCTTAAGATGTGCAAAAAAATATATTGTTCAGGCAATTCTTTCACCTGTTTTAATGATTGGCGAGGTTGTGCTTGAACTTTTAATTCCACTTGTAATGGCTGACATAGTAAACCTTGTTCAGAGCGGAATTACAGAGGAT
>JAZNIQ010000256.1:0-6922 GCA_045577555.1 Candidatus Fimenecus sp. | reverse complement strand
CATAACCTCCAAGGATGCAAAGGAGGTGTGTCGTCTGCCGGAGGCATCAAACGGAGAAACACGAACAAGGCGGTGAATACCGCTTTCGCTCTTCATGTAGCCGTAAGCATTTTCGCCCTCTATGAGTATAACTGCAGATTTAAGACCTGCCTCGTCACCGTCAAGGTAGTCGAGGGTAGAAACCTTAAAGCCGTGTCTTTCACCCCAGCGGTTGTACATTCTGAAGAGCATTTGTGCCCAGTCCTGAGCCTCTGTGCCCCCTGCACCCGCATGGAAGGTAAGAATTGCATTTTTTGAATCATATTCACCTGTGAGAAGCGTTGCCAATGTTTGTGCATCAAGGTCTTTTTCAAACTTTTCCACGCCCTGAGTGCACTCATCAACCAGGCCCTCATCCTCTTCTTCATCTGCTAATTCAATCATAACAAGTGCATCCTCATAATCTGCCTTTAATCTTTCATAAGCAGAAACCTTGTTTTTTAAAACACTTGTACGTTGAAGTACCTTTTGCGAATTCTGAATGTCTTCCCAGAACCCTTCCTGAGCTTGTTGTTCTTCAAGAACTGCAATTTCATTTTTCATTTTTTCAAGACCTAATGCATCAGCAAGATTGGAAAGTTCCTCTTGATGAGCTGTAAGTCTTAATTTTAATTCCTCAAACTGAAGCATAAATAAACCTCACTTTATGTTATTGCTATTATAATTTATTTTGTCACTTGTCCGCTGAAAAAACATAAAATGTAATAAGACAACCGTGTTCAGTCCGATAAAGGTAAGCTCGTAGCTTTTTAAAACAGCCTTATCGGCAGCGGATTTCATATAGATTCATATTTTGTGCTATTGTTGGCTTGTTTCCTCTTTTATAGAAGCTTCCTCCGTTGAACTTGGTTCTTCTTCAACGGTTGTGCTTTCGGAAGCAACAATATCATCACTACCGAGTAAATCTTCATCTTCGGTTTTATCCTCCGCCCTGTTCTCTGTTGTTACAACCTCCGGGGCGGTTGTATTCTGAATTGCAGAAATGAAAAGATTCTCATTGTTTTCACGCAATGTGATTTTAATATATTTATCAGGAGTGGGAGCAACCATCTCACCGTTTTTTCCTTGCTCCCAAGCATCACCCGAAAGACAGGCAACTGTCAGAACAACCGTATCCGTTGTTTTTGAGATTTCCACAACATCAGGCGTGTAAATCGGAGTAACACCGGTCAAAGGAACAGTATAAATTCCTGTCGAACTGTCATATATGAAATCAATTCCGTAACCTTCAACAGTACCATGCACAGGCTTTATCTCTGTGCCAAAAAGTTCCATAAACTCTTTTTCTACAGCATCTTTAGGAATAGAAAGTCCGCTCTCGTTACTTTCAAAAGTGTCCGGAGCAACATCATTTTTAAGAAGTGACCAAAGAGATATCTCCATGAGCTGGCTCATATCCGCCTTTGTAATGTCATCAAAGGTATCGGGATCAATAAGTACAACCGGAGCAAGAATTTTTTCATATTCTTCATATCTTTTTGTTTTTTCAACTGCCGTGTTTATCCCGTTAACACCTGCCACAACAACGGTGACAAGACCTATTGCTGCCAACAAAACAACAATAAGGCCTATTGCAAATGCACCTTTACGACCATTTTTGCCTCTTTTTGGTTTTTTTGACATTGATTTCACCTTACCTGCCCATTGCCATAAATTTTATATTTGAACGAGTTCAATTGCTCAAGACCTAATGGGCCTCTTGCATGAAGTTTTTGTGTTGAAATACCAATTTCCGCACCGAAGCCGAACTCACCACCATCAGTAAATCTTGTGCTTGCATTATGATAAACTGCTGAAGAATCAACCATATTCATAAACTTTTCAGCATTTTCTATGTTTTCAGTAATTATACTTTCACTATGTCCTGTTGAATACTGTCTGATATGCTGTACCGCTTCTTCAACCGATGAAACAATTTTTACCGACATTTTATAATCAAGGTATTCTGTTGCCCAATCATCTTCTGTGGCTTTTTCTATATCAGGACAAATCTTACAAGCAAATTCATCACCATAGAGAATAACATTTTTTTCATCAAGTCTTGCCTTTATTGCAATAAGTGCAAACTCAGCAATGTTTTTGTGTATAAGCAAACTCTCTGCGGTGTTACAAACTGAAATTCTCTGGGTTTTTGCATTAAAAACAATTTCTGCTGCCATATCAATATCCGCATATTCATCAATATAAACATGGCAGTTACCTGCTCCTGTTTCAATTACAGGAACAATTGAATTTTCAACAACCGCATTAATAAGTTTCGCACTTCCTCGTGGGATAAGCACATCAACATATTTATTCATTCGCATAAGTGCCGTTGCACTTTCTCTTGATGTATCGCGAACAAGTTCTATTATATCCGGATTAAATCCTTCGTGTGCTACAGCATCACGCATTGTGTCCATAATTGCGGAATTGGAATTGAACGCTTCTTTGCCACCACGAAGAATTGCTGTGTTACCTGATTTTATGGCAAGTGCTGCCGCATCACTTGTAACATTTGGACGTGCCTCATAAATAATACCGATTACGCCCAAAGGTGAGCTTACACGCTGAATTTTAAGACCATTTGGTCTTTGAGTTTCCCAAATAATTTTACCAACAGGATCAGGAAGTGAAATTACCCCCTCTACACCCTGTGCCATTCCCTCAATTCTATCCGAATTGAGCATAAGTCTGTCAAGAAATGCCTCTGACATACCATTATCTCTGCCGTTTTGAATATCAATAGCATTTGCTTCTAAAAGCTTAACGCTGTTTTTACGAAGAGCATCTGCAATGGCTTTAAGTATTCTGTTTTTATCTTCAGTCGATGCTACCGATAATTCAACGGATGCATTTTTAACTCTTTTGCCTATTTCTGTAAGCATAGTTTATTTCCCCTTAAAAAATGTGCCTACCTGTTTACCATCAAGTGCTTTATAAATTTCGGTAGGATTTTCACCATTCATAACAATAGTATCAATTCCTGCCTCCATAGTAATTTCGGCCGCGTGAAGTTTAGTGACCATTCCGCCCGTGCCGAGAGTTGAACCTCTACCACCAGCAATTTTATATAAATCCTCATCAATTTCTGTAACAAGAGGAATCAGTTTTGCATCTTCATTCTCATTAGGATTTGAGTCATAAAGTCCATCAATATCCGTAAGAATAATAAGTGCATCTGCGTTTATAAGTTTTGCAACAATAGCAGAAAGTGAATCGTTGTCACCGTAAACAATTTCTTCAACTGCAACACTATCGTTTTCATTTATAACAGGAATTGCACCAAAATCAAATAATTTATTGAATGTGTTAACAAGATTTTGTCTTCGCTCATTATTTTCAACGTCACTCTTTGTAATAAGCAACTGACCTACCGTGTGACCATACTCACCAAAAAGTTTGTCATACATAAACATTAATTCACATTGACCGATGGTTGCCGCAGCCTGCTTACCTGCCGTGTCTGAGGGCTTTTCTTTAAGGCCCAATTTACCAACGCCTACACCGATTGCACCGCTTGTTACAAGAGCAACCTCAACACCTGAATTAACTATATCAGAAAGAACGCTGACAAGTTTATGCATTCTTCTTATATTAGTTTTACCTGTGCTGTATGTAAGAGTTGATGTGCCAACCTTTACAACTATTCTTTTTACATCTTTTAAAACAGCCATGATTTATGCCTTCTTGCTTATAAAAGTTTAATCATAATATTTTATCATATAATTTTCGCTTTAACAACTACTTTATTACATTTATATCGGTAACAAAATATTTTTCTTTTCATACAATGGTACTGTCAGTTGATAATTTTATGGGAGGAATATCTATGTCAGAAAACAAAAACTGCACACCCACAAAGATAAAAGAAGCAGTCTGCATTGATACAAACAGAGTTTATGACTCCTGTGCAGACAAAGATTGCCTTGAAGACTTGCGAGTGTATTTCACAGGCTCGGCACAGTGTGTAATTGACCGTGCAACAAATGTACGCTGTCGAGGTGCAGAAGTACTTAATGCCTTTATTGAGGTTGAAAAAGTACCTTTTAACCGAGGTTACTATTCAGTTGATATTACTTACTATTTCAAAATATTCCTTGATGTATTCACGGGGCATACAAATCCGCCCTGCACCGTTGAGGGTCTTGCATCATTTTCAAAGAAATGTATCCTTTATGGCTCAGAAGGTAATGTAAAAGTATTTTCATCGGAATTTGCATGCAACGATATTGACGAGCAACTTGATATGGTCAGCACCAATCCGAAAGCAAAAGTGCAGACTGTTGACCCCATTTGTCTTGATGCAAAACTTCGAACACCATCAGAATGCGCCTCATACTGCTCCTGCTGTTGCTGTCAACCATCACGACTCCCTCGTTGCGTATGTCGTTGTTTTGAAGGTGATTTTGACTGCTATGATGACGAGCCGAAAAAGGCTGTTACGGTCACATTGGGAATTTTTACAATTGTTCAGCTTGAACGAGATGTACAGATGCTTATACCTGCATACGATTTCTGTATTCCGAGTAAGGAATGTGCTTGCGACAACGAAAACCCCTGCGATGCATTCAGACGAATTCAATTCCCTATTGATGAATTTTTTCCACCTAAAGAAGGTTGCCTGAAAGACAGTTACAAGCCTGATTGTGGTTGTGGAAGTTAAAAAAGCGAGGGTTAAACCCTCGCTTAATTTTTTGTTTAATTATTAGTCGTTATTTCTTCTTTTGTTAAAACGGCGATTGTTGTCACGCTTTTTTGGTTCTTCATCGATGTCATTTTCAGGAGTAAGTCCCTTAACTTCGATAAGAGCATCTCGACGAGAAAGGTTAAGTCTGCCTTGGTCATCGATTTCAAGCACCTTTACAAGCACTGTGTCACCAACATTAACAACATCTTCAACCTTTTCTGTGCGCTTAACATCAAGACGGCTGATATGAACAAGGCCTTCTTTGCCAGGAGCGATTTCTACAAATGCACCAAAACTCATAAGACGAGTCACAACACCGTTGTAAATTGCACCGATTTCAGGGTCTTTTGCGATAAGTTCAACAATTGAAAGAGCACGTTTTGCATTTTCAAGGTCAATACCTGAAATAAATACGCGTCCGTCTTCTTCAATATCAATCTTAACTTCGCAATCAGCCTGAATCTTCTGAATAACTTTACCCTGCTTACCGATAACATCACCGATTTTTTCAGGGTCAATTTTTGTTGAAAGCATCTTTGGTGCATATTTTGAAAGCTCTGCGCGAGGCTCTGAAATGCAAGGAAGCATAATTTCATCAAGAATATATTCTCTTGCCTTGTGAGTTTTTGCAAATGCTTCTTTGATGATTTCAGGAGTAAGACCATGAACTTTAAGGTCCATCTGAATTGCTGTGATACCTTTCTTTGTACCTGCTACTTTAAAGTCCATATCTCCGTAGAAGTCTTCAAGTCCTTGAATGTCAACCATTGTCATAAAGTCGCCATAAACGCCTTCATCACCTGTAATAAGGCCACAGGAAATACCTGCAACAGGAGCTTTAATCGGCACACCAGCTGCCATAAGAGCAAGAGTTGAACCACAGATTGAACCCTGTGAAGTTGAACCGTTTGAAGAAAGAACTTCTGAAACTACGCGGATTGCATATGGGAACTCATCAACTGATGGGATAACAGGAACAAGTGCTTTTTCTGCAAGAGCACCGTGACCAATTTCTCTTCGGCCGGGACCACGTGATGGCTTTGTTTCACCAACTGAATATGATGGGAAATTGTAGTGATGGATATATCTCTTTTCTGTCTGTTCATCAAGACCGTCAAGCTGTTGAGAATCTGCCATAGGTCCGAGAGTTGCAATTGAAAGAACCTGTGTTTGGCCACGAGTGAACATACCTGAACCGTGAGCACGTGCAATCAAATCAACCTCTGCATTAAGAGGACGAATTTCGTCAATGCCTCTGCCGTCAACACGCTTGTGTTCATCCTTAAGCCAAGCACGAACAACATGTTTCTGAACAAGATACATAATCTCATCAAGTTTTGCCTCGTTACCCTCAAAACGTTCGTCAAACTTTGCGTGAACTGCTTCGTAAATAGGAAGAAGTGCTTCGTCACGAACAAGTTTATCGTCCGTATCAAGTGCCTTTTTAACATCTTCAATGCAGAATTCTTCGATTTCTGCCATAATTTCCGGGTCTGGGTCTGATGATTCATAAGCAAATTTTGGCTTGCCAACTTCATCAACAATTCCCTGAATGAATTTAACAATTTTCTTATTTTCTTCATGACCTGCCATAATAGCGTCAAACATTGTGTCATCATCAATTTCGTTTGCGCCTGCTTCAATCATAGCAACAAGGTCTGCAGTTGAAGCAACTGTTAATACAAGGTCTGATTTTGCTCTTTCCTCAAGATTGGGGTTGATAACGATTTTGCCGTCAACAAGACCAACATTAACACCCGAAACAGGACCATCCCAAGGAATATCTGAAATTGCGATTGCTGCAGAAACACCAATCATAGCAGTAATTTCTGGTGAGCAGTCAAGGTCAACTGACATTACAGTAGCAACTACTGAACAATCGTTTCTGAGGTCTTTCGGGAAAAGAGGTCTCATAGGACGGTCAATACATCTTGATGCAAGGATAGCCTTATCTGTTGGCTTACCTTCTCTTTTAATAAAGCTTCCCGGGATTTTACCTACGGAATAAAGCTTTTCTTCATAGTCAATGCTAAGCGGGAAGAAATCTACTCCCTCTCTTGGTTTTGCTGATGCTGTAACTGCAGCATGAACAACGGTGTCACCGAATCTTACGAGACAAGCACCGTTGGCAAGCTGAGCCATTTTGCCTGTTTCAACAACAAGCGGTCTGCCTGATAAAGTTGTTTCAAATACTTTAAACATTTTTTCCTCCTT